>CAYRQO010000019.1:0-10632 GCA_964426515.1 uncultured Candidatus Saccharibacteria bacterium
CGAAGGAGGGTCACCTCACTTCCAAATACATTGGTTTAAATTTTAAAAATACAACTAAGAAACTAATGCCACCCTTTTAATAAACACCTTCTCTTCTTTTCCAACTAGCCATTTTTCAATTACTGGTGATAGCACTATAGCAAAAGAAACATTTGAGAGCAAATGAAGAATGGTAAATGGAATCTGCCCAGCTAAAGAAACTGCAAATGACTGGTGGAAAAAGAGCGGACCAATAGTAAGTCCGGTTATGGCATCATACAAAATTGTCGCGACAATAGCATAAACGACGTAATTCATCCGGCCAGAACGATTCTTAAAATAAAAAGACGCTCCAATTCCAACTAAACCATAAGAAAGTCCTGTGATTAAAGTCCAGATGCCCCAGCCTGATGTTATAGAATCATAAATGACAATACTCAAAAAACCAAAGAAAAACGACATAAATACTCCGTATTTCTTGCTCATAGGCATGATAGTTGCCATCATTGGCTCTAGGTTTGGGGCCCGAAATGGAATTAACCTGATTAAAAACACAGCTAAAAATGCAATTGTATATTTGTACCAGTTTTTCATTCTTAAATTCTTAATTTTTTAAAAGATATCACAAACTCCAGACACACAAGCCAACTCCCTTTTTACTTCTGTTTCATCTTGTTTTTCGTAAGTAATGATTTTTGAATAATCAATAGTTGGAAATTTCTTCATCAAATTTTCATATTGCTCTTTCGTAATTTCTTCATATGGAGCCAATTGGTAAACATGATTTGATCTTGGTAAAAACGACAATCCTCCGACGATATCCCAATTTTCATAAACCCAATGAGCAACCTTCAACCACTCATCTTCTCCAACTGAAATGGTTACCGATGGATTATGTTCTGTATAATTTTCTTTAACCAATTTCCAATGTTCTAATTGCTCTAAAGAAGAAATATCATCTTTAAATATTGCTCCCTCGGGCGACTTCATCGGAAATTCAAGAACATAAGTATTGGCTTCATCTTTTGTTTGTCCAACTTCTGGATGATAAGGCACACCTTGATCTTTTAACATTTTAAATAATGAATCAGTTGAAGAAATGCGGATACGTTGAATATAGTAAGGAGCATGACGTGGGTGCATACCAGAACCTGTGTCGAATGTTTTTGAAACTGTTCCTGATGGTTTAACACAAGTGATAGCATTAGATGGTGTTATGCCAAAACGTTTAGCATAAATTTTATTAACTCTGATCGATTCATTTTTCAATAATTTTAAAATCTCAGCATCACGAACAACTTTATTGTCCCATTGACCAGTAAGCGATACACCAAGTAATCTTTCTTGATTACAATTATTTTGCCAAGCTTTCGATAAATATGGGAAATTGGTCAGAGTTGATTGATAAGTTCCCAAAATAGTTGCCACTCGAACTTTTTCTAGTAAACTTTCTTTCGTATCATCTTCTCGGCAAATAACTTCGGTTAAATTACAAAATTGTTTTGAACGTAAAATTATTTCTCCACATGGATTTGTCCCTAAAATTCCAATGATATTTTCCCCAGCGGTATCAAAATATCCTTGTTGTTTTAAATAATCGATTCGACGTTTTGGTAACGTTTGAGCCAGTGAACCCCGATTAAATATTCCTCTCTCACCACTCCCTGATTTCATTAATGAGATCCATTCATCCATAAATTGAGTTACAGGTGGTTTATGCATATAAACAGCTGAATTATTAGCGAGTGATCGGTGAGGATCTGTAAGGTAAAATTGGCCTTTTTTGGAATCACGAATATCATTATCATCCAAATCTGACAATGAAATCATGGCACTGCGTCTAACTCCGCCTGAAACGACACAATCCCCAACCATACAAATAATATCGTGAACATCTAGATTTGAAAGTCGGCGACCTTGTTTAGTTAATATCTTTTTACGAGTAAAAGCGATTAAACGACGAAGTGGGTCAGGTCCAGAACTTTTACCTCCCATTGTAGCGAGTCGTGCTCCAGCTGGGCGAAGTTTGGAAAAATCAAATTCAATATCTTTTCCATCTGCCCAAGTTCTCATGCCAAGTGAAAATGCATCAGCCCAACCTTCTTTACTATCATCAATAACATGAGTCGATAATTTCTGTCCGGTCTGAACTTTTATTTGTGGAAGTTTTTGAACATTCTCACTTTCAACTGACCAACCGGCGCCTGTTCCACACATTGAGATGTACATGATCTCAGCAATATCTTGAAAACTCTCAGGAGCAATAAATGAACAATTGTAAGCACAAACATTTGTGGCCTCAGCCGCTTTACCGGCGAATTGCAAAAGTCTCATCGATGGCATTGATTTATTTTTTAAAATATAATCTCTAACTTCATCGTACTCAGATTGTTTTAATTTACTCCCAAGATTTTTTTTCATGAATAGGACATAACGGTCAACTGTCTCGATCCATGTTTCGCGACGGCCTTCTTCTTTAATCCACTTCGAATAACTTCGATAATAAATAAATTCACCGAGTGAAGTTCTAAAATATTTTTTACTTTCTTCTGCTAATTTTTTTAAATGAGGTGGAACGGTAATAGAATGAGAGCGAAGACGCGCTCTTTCCTCTCGGTAGAGAATATAATGCTTGGAAGTTTTAACATAATCAGAAAGCATCAATTGTTGCTCGACAGTATCTTGAATACCCTCAACACTTGGAATAAAATTTTTGTGTTTCTTTGCAATTTTAACTAACTCCATGAGTACTCCATTGGCGACTAGCTCGGCTTCTTTAGGTGAGCCTTCATTACTCGTAAGCATAGCTTTATTAATAGCATTAATTACTTTTTCAATACCAAAAGGAACAATTGTTCCATCCCTTTTTTGAACGCTTTTAATAAAAATATTCTTATCTTGTTTTTTTTCGACAACGGCGGGCATTTTATTTGTGACGACTTTTGGAGTATTTTTTTTCACACTTGAGGCTTTCATTTTTTTCTGCATATTTAATAAAAATTAGTTAATAATTCCCTAAAGATCTTTTTGGGTTTATATTATACTCCCAATTGAAAAAACATTACAAGGAAAATTTTGAGATTTAACCACTACAAAAAAATATTTGGGTGGCGTCAAATTTTTTAAAAATAAATAAATAAAATCGTGTGAAAACACTACTAATAAAGGATATTTTGGCCTTAAAAATTGAGACTATTTTCATAATTAAAAAACTCTCGAAAATTGTAATTTTTACAATTTTTGAGAGTTTTTTTACTCCTCCCTACCTTAATTTTCCCTTCCTACTTACTACCTACTACTTTCTACTTATTCAATATATTTCTTTTTGATAGCAAGATTCACCCGCCTGCTCCCGACTACGGGAGGGCTGGCAGGCAATAAATTTTAATACACTTCATTCTGATAACAACGTTCACAATATACTATTTCTGGTCGTTCTGGTGCATAACTTGTCTCGAATTCGTTATTACAACCCTCTTTCATGCATGTTCGGTGCCATAATTTTAAAGGATTTCGCTCTATTATCCTCTCTCCATGCCGACAATTCGGACAAAGTCTTGGAATTGGTAGATTCATCCGTCTATAAAATGATAGTTCTTCGGGTATTATCTTGAAGGCTAGAGTACATTGTTGATTACATGTACCCTTATGGGCACATTCGATGATTTTGGTGGTTATATCGTCATTTATATCTTTTATATTATCTGGTATATCAATATTGTATATATCTATAGTATAGTTTCTTTCTTCTTTATCCTTCCATTTATAGCCTTGTTTTAGTGCTTCTTCTTTAGTTAATGGAAAATATTCTTGAGCCACAGTTTCATTGTAAGCAAATGGTGATAATTCACTTGGGAAGAACTCTCCATATTTATATACCCTACCCATGCTATCTATATATGGCATATCATCCATATGCTTTATGATCTTGGGAACCAATTCTTCGTATTGTTCCTTGGTGTATTGTTTGTTTAGGATGCAGTATTGTTTGGAATTAAGACCAACACAACCAAAAAGATTTCTAGAATTGGATACACAACTATAAATAAAATATGAATCTGAGCTATTACCAGTGGCAACTCCAAATTTTAAATTCCTAGCTGAACCTACTCCATTCCCTTCATAACAAAGTTCAGGATTGGTTGCTGTGGTAATATCATAATTATCTGATCCACCGCCTTTTAATAAACGCCAAACATATCTTGAATTATTTGTCTCATAAATATCAAATGAATTATAACAATTATGAGAATGCTCAATACTATTTCCTGAAACATTTTCCGAATTGGTTATATCAGAAAATTTTCTAATTGATTTTAGTAATTTATTATTATAAATATTTTTTATTTTTTCAAGACCCTCAAATGAATCTAAATTAAAAGATTTAATCTTTTCAAAATATTCTTCTTTTGAGTATTTTTCATTAAAAATATAATATTGTTTATTTCTTAAATTCCAACAACCAAGACAATTCTGGCAATTTCGACAATTGTATAAAAGGTTGGAATCAATACAAACACTATCTTTTGTTCCAAAAGAAACGTTAAAACAATTATTACAATCAATACTTTCATATAATAAATCACTATTGCGCGAAGACAGTAAGTCCATTGAATTCTTGCAATCATTTATACCGTCTGAGTAATAACAATATTCATTTCTATTCGCTGAAAATACAAGGTAACAATTTTTTGAATCAATTGTCATATTGGTATAATCACTATTTACCATGTTTATACCACCCATACTCGGCAATGGCACCTCTTTAAAAAGTTCCACAAATTGAATAAAAAATGGTTTAGAAAAATCATAATCTCTTCCATAATCCAAACCATTAAATTTATCTGACCACCAATACTCTTTATCAGCAACCTTTAAAGGCTTATCACTAGAATAGACAGAAATAATTTTTTCACCATGACCTTCTATTGAACAATTTGTTTTGTATAAACTTCTGACATTCCTCCAAATCATCCGTCTTATCATTCGACATTCCGGACACCATGTTGGTGGTGGAACTTTTATTTTTTCATAAAATGAAAAATCATCCGGCTCGATGGTAAATTTAAATTTACAATTTTGACATATCTTTGTCTTCATGTTTATATTTTACCAGCCTTGCTGGATTTCAATCATCTTATATATCAGCCATGGCTGATATTGGTATTTAACAAAAATTAATATCTTAATTCGTAATTCGTAATTTTTAATTCGTAATTAATTCTTAATTATCTCAATTTGGCACTCGCCTATTTTGTCGCCCTTTTTTATTGTGATTTTATACGTGCCGAGAGTTTTAATATGATCCATGATGATAGATTTTTCATCAATCTCAAATAAAGCGGTTTCTTTAAGAGCTTGGGCAACATCATGTGGACCAACGGCTTTAAATAAATGCCCTTTATCATTGGCTTTGGCTTTGATTACGATAGTTTTATTGCCAACAGTCGCAATTAAATCATTGAATGCTTTCATCTCTTCTTCTTTAATTTTCAGCATTTTTTTCTTTCGATCTTCAAGCTTAGCCAATTCCCCTGGCGTTGCAAGAATAGCCAAACCCTTAGCTAAAAGAACATTTTGAGCATAACCCTCTTTAAATTCTTTGACATCATATTTATTGCCGACTTTTGGTATGTCTGTAATTAAAATAACTTTCATATAATTTTATTTTTTCTTATTTAATACTTCGACGGCTTTATCCATTTGTGGATCTTTTTTGTTTTCAAAATCCTTAATCGTAAATTCAACTTTAACATCTGGCTCAATACCTTTTAAAGAAATTGAAACCCCTTCAGGTGTAAACCAATTTGCAACGGTTACTTTCAATGAAGTATCATCGGTAATTTTAATTAATTCTTGAACTGAACCTTTACCAAAAGTTTTCTCTCCAACTAAAGTTGCAACTCCTTGTTCACGAAGGGCTCCAGCTAAAATCTCAGAAGCTGAAGCTGAACCTCCATCAATCAAAACAACAAAAGAAAGGCTGTCATTAAATAATCGGGGCCCGTGACTTCGGTATGTTTTAGGTTTACTACCATCACCCCTATCTTCACTTAAAATAGTTTTACCCTCATCAATAAACCATGAACCAATGTTAACCGATGATTCTAAATACCCCCCTGGATTACCCCTTAAATCAAGAATTAATTTATTTGATTTAGAATTTATAAATTTAATAATCGCATCTTTAAATAAAGCATCTGAATTTTCCGAAAAACTATAAAGTTTAATAACGAAAATTCCGTCATCTCGTAATTCTGTATCGAGAGTCGGAATTTGAATTTTTTCTCTTCTAACATTAAATTCACGACTTGTATTTTCTCCTGGACGCAAAACAGTCAAGACAACAATCGTGCCCTCTGGCCCACGAATCAAATCAATAGCTTCGTCTATTGTCATGTCGCTAGTTACTGTCTCATTTATTTTTATTATTTTATCCCCTGCTTTCATCCCAGATTTCCAAGCAGGCGTATCTTTAAGTGGAGCAATAACGGTAAGTAAGTCATCTTTAACTCCAATCTCGGCTCCTATGCCTTCAAATGATCCCTTAATCTCCTCATTAAAAGATTTATTCTCTTCTGGCGGGAAAAAGACTGTATAAGGATCACCAAAAGAAGATGCTAAACCTGAAATAGCTCCCCAGACTTTATCTTCATCGGTCGTTTTATTGGCATATATTGATTTTTCATTTAATAAATTCCAAGTCTTCCAAAAAGTATTAAAATCAGTCTCCGTCTCAACTTGAGGATTTTTATTTATAACAGATGAAACTTTTTCTATTTCTGGCCGATGAGAATATCCAATATAAACACCCAAGCCTAAAATTAGGCTGATAAGAATCAGCGAAAAGATAATATAAATTAATTTCTTAAAAATTTTATTTTTATCCATAAAGTTTAATTATTACAAAATTATTTAATTAATTGTTTCAAGTTTCAATGCCGACGGTGTGTATTTATTGCTTGGGTCCCACAACATCCACGAATTAAGTCCATTGTCATATGTTGCTTTCATTTGAGCTTTCATCATCTCTTTCGTATAAGTCGCTCCTAAATCAAAATCTTGCAACCACGGACGAATCTTCAATATATCTTCGTTTGCTGTCTTTGTTCGCGATACTGCGCTAATTAAGGCTCGATTTATGACTTCATATGGATAAAGCGCCGGATTCTTGTACCCCGCATGCCCAGGTGGATAATGTGACGGATAAACCATTGGAGAAAGGTAATCAAAATAAGGTAAAGCCTTTTCCCAAACTTGACCAATACCCATATCGTCTTTGGCTTCAGTAGTCAGGCCAAATAAATCAGCTGAAATCGGAATATTAACATCTTTTTTAATTTCAGTTGAAAAATATTTAAAGAATGATTCAATATTGTCAGCTCTAGTTTTACCCTCTTTTAGATTATAATTAATATCTTTCATATTCCCATCCGATGGATAGCGAATATAATCTAAATTAATTTCATCAAAACCAAGTAGATATGAATTACGGGCAATGGATAAAACATAATCGTGAACATTTTTATTTGTTGGATCAAGAAATGATAAGCCCTTCCGGTCTTTCCAAACTCCACCATCGGATAATCGCTTGATAGCCCACTCTGGTTTTACTTTTGTTAAATATGGATCTTGAAAGACAGATATTCTTCCAATAATATAAATATTTTTGGAATGCAAAAGTGTTGTCAAAGCTCTAATATCTTTTATTCGATTTTCGGCACTTCCAATTTTTTCTATTTCAGGATCATCAATATGAAAACTCATCCTACCAGTCGAATCTTTGATATCAATGACCACAGCGTTGATCTCAGTCTCATCAGCAATCTTAATTAAAGAATCTCTAAAATCCTTGGATCCAGCGACCCAGCCCGACATATACAAAGCTCTAACCTCTGTAGGAGTTTTAATATGAGTTGCGGGAATAATGGCAATTTGATTCTCATCTTTAATTATATTTTCCTCTTGATTTTCTAATTTCTTATTTTTTTCTTTGGTTTGAACTTGGTTAACGTTATAAGAAATATCATTACTATAAACCATTGGTAAACTATAATAAACAACAACCCCGCAAACTAAAACTGCGAGGATAATTAAAATAATTTTTTTTATATTTCTTTTTTTTTCTGGCATATTATTCGCCAAGACCTATATTATCAATAAATGTTTGATGGTGAGTTTCTTTAACTGAACGCTTTTTATATTCTAAATAAAACAAATAAGCCATATACATTATAGCCAATCCAGTAATCAAAAATAACATTTTGCGCCAAAAATTAGGAAAACCTAAAAATGGCAAAATTATAATCCACAAACCAATAATAAATAAAGTTTTTTCTTTTCTCATCATCCTATTATATCGTATTTATAAAGGCGACACAATCACGACAAATTCACCCTTTTGTTTAACCTTATTATCGTTTAAATAGGTCAATAATTCCTCAGGAGTCCCCGTCACAAATTCTTCAAATTGTTTAGTTATCTCACGAGCAATCATGACTTTTTGTTTTGGTGTATAAGTTGAAAGTGAGGTTAAGGTTTTTAAAATTCGATGAGTCGATTCATAAAAAACTATAACCTTATCAGATTCTTTTATTTGATTAAATATTTTTATCCGGCCTTTTTTATGAGGCAAAAAACCAAAAAAAATAAATTCCGCCGAAGAAATTCCAGACGCTGATAATGCTGAAATTAGAGCACTCGGTCCTGGAATTGGTGAGACTTTCGCTTCCAAACCAAATTCTTTTCTAATACTTGAAACAAGCATTACCCCCGGATCTGAAATACACGGCGTGCCAGCATCAGAAACAAGAGCTAAATTTTTCCCAGCTTTAAGTAAATTAATAATTGCACTTTCTTTTCCATCAGTACTATGAGCATGATAACTCATCGTTTTTGTTTTAATTTCGTATTTATTTAATAAATTTTGTGTCGTTCTAGTATCTTCACATAAAATATAATCAACTTCTTTTAAAATTCGCAAAGCGCGCAAAGTAATATCCTCCATATTTCCGATCGGTGTTGCGACAATATACAAAGTTCCTATTTCATCCATAAAAATATTATATCACAATTATTTTTTAAATTTTAACAATTCACACAATAACCTGGATAATCGATATTTTGATTTATATGAGCTCGACAACTTCCTTCGATGCAATAATAAACAGAGCTATTGACTCCAAAATTTTCAGCCCAATCTTCATCGGGGAAATTACAGGTTGAGATATTTCCTCCTACCGGACAAAATCTTATACTAATTTGATAAATTCTTATACTATCATCATCTTCATCCGGATCATCCCAATTATCCCAATCATATACACTTCCTGGCCATGGCGCTGTGGGCCAATTACCATCAGTTGAAAGATAAGCTTCTAATCCATTTGGAATATTTCGATCAGCATCATCTGGATATGCTCCTTCATTATCATCTTTAAATAATTCAAGAGCTGTCGATAAACTATTAAATTCGGCTAAAGAACGACTAAAATAGGCTTTTTGTCTAGCATTTGAAACACTAATAACAACGATTGATCCAAGAATCCCTATGATTGCGATTACGACCAGCAATTCCATTAAAGTAAAACCTCGATTTCGATTCATAAAATAATTTTACAATATATTTTAAAATATTCAAAATGTTTACCCTTGTAAAATCATCAAATTTCTGTTATTTTAAGAATGTCGCTATTATATTTTGCCTTCCCATTCTTAATTATTAATTCGTAATTATTCACGGCCCTATCGTCTAACGGTTAGGACGTATCCTTCTCAAGGATAAAATCAGAGTTCGATTCTCTGTAGGGTCACACAAATAGATAAAATTTATTTATTACAAAATAAAATCATTTTCAATATTTTTAATTGGATTATATTTTAATTCTTTCTTTGCTTTTGATATATCAAAAATATGGTCACTAGACATTTGATCGACAAGATATAGAGTCAGCAATGGAGGCTTCTTAATTTTAAATTTTATATAAAAAAATTCACTTATATATCCTATTATTAAACATATTTTTTTAGTAATAAATAATTCTTTAAATTTTAAATTATTGAGCTTTTTTATTTTAATTAAAGACTCAACTAAAGTAAATGATTCCTTGTCGGTAATATTATAAATAGCTAGTTCATTTTTTGATAATTTAATGGCTTGTAAAATTGCTTCCGCCAAATTCTCAATATTAGTAAATGAAATTCTGTTCTTGCCATTTCCAGGGATAGGAAAATATCCTGATTTTATAGCCTTTTTAAATCGTGGAGCAATGGTCGTATCTCCGACCCCGTAAATAATATGAGGCCTTAAAATAACTCATGATAAAATATTTGATTTTTCTACTTCTTTTTCACCCAATAGTTTTGTTTTACTATAATTGTTAAGAAGTTTTCCTCCAAGACATTCATTCTCTGAAATTACCACTTGGTCACAAAAAGAATTATAAACACTTGCTGAACTTATATAAATAAATTTTGAAACATCTTGGAATGATACTAAGACATTTTTAGTACCTTGAACATTTACCTCATATGATTCTTTTTCGGAAACCCAATCATCAACCGATGCAGCACAATGCACAACACAATCAATTTTTAAATTATTTGTATAAAGACCTTGGGTAATATCCCACGTTAGCACTAATTCCCTATTTC
>CAYRQO010000020.1:0-10600 GCA_964426515.1 uncultured Candidatus Saccharibacteria bacterium
AAATTCATTCTTTTATAAAATTGTAATTCATCTGGAATTATTTTAAAAGCTTCAGTGCATTGTTCATTACACTCTCCCCTATGTTCACATTCAATAATCTTGCCAATAATAGAATTATCTATTTCTTCAATAGAATCTGGGATTTCCTCATTTTTAATTTCTATTTGATAATTTCTGTTTTCTTTATCTTTCCAATTGTACCCCTGACTTATTGTCTCATTTTTTGTTAAAGTAAAATATTCTTGAGCAGTAGTTTCATTATACCCAAATGGAGAAAGCACTATTGGGAAGAATTCACCATATCTATAAATATTCCCCTTTTTATCAATATATGGCATATCATTCATATGTTTAATTATTTTTGGAATTAATTCTTCATATTCTTCTTTTGTATACTGTTTATTTAAAATACAATATTTTTTCTTTTTCAACCCAACACAACCAAAGCAATTTGAAATTCCAGGAGAAGTTATACAATAACTCGCATTGTTAGAATTACTCCATACTCCCCATCCACATTTAATATTAGAAATACCATCTCCGCTTTGTAGACATTCGTTTATTAATTCAATATTATCTCCATAGTGAGTAAAATCATAAGTATTTTTTACGGGACCATTTGAAACAAAAGAGCAAAACTTCGAATCTTCTAGATTAGATGCCCCAAAACACGACTTAGAATTTTTAGAATTTTCCAAATAATCACCAGTCACGTTTGAATTTTGAACTCCAAAATAATATTTTCTAGGAAATTTTTCCCAAAATTCTTTGGCTTTATTTTTTATTAATATAATATTCTGATAAGATCCTAAGCCGTAAGATTTTATTTTCTTTTCATATTCTTCTTTCGAATAAGGTTCGTTCCAAATATAATAACTTTTTTTAATTAAATTAACACAACCAAAACAATTATTACAACCTCTAAGTCCATATGAAAAAGAAACCTCTATGCAATCTTCACAGTTCTGAGAATAAATTGTTTTATAGCAATTTATAGTCGTTATAACTTCATAGCAAAGCTCGCCCTTTCTGGTCATTGTAATATCAAGAGAATCTTTGGTAAAAAAAGCCCCACTCCCATAGAATACATTCTCATCAAAAGTACCATCGTGAAGTAAGTAACAATTCTTCATATCATTTGCCATATTGCAATAATCTGAATTAATCATAGTTGTTCCAAAGGCAAATAAATGAGGAACCGGAGTTTTATGGAAAAGCTCAAAAAATTGAGTTAGAAATGGCCTAGAAAAATCTATGTCGATTCCATAATCAACACCATCGCTTTTATCACTCCACCAACATTTATCACAATAAGTATGAATATTTGATTCTTTGTCATAAATAGAAATTATTTTCTTTTTACATAAACCACACTCATTATTATGAAGACCTCTTTCATTGCGCCAAGCTAAACGTCTCTGCAATCGACACTCGGGACAAAAAGTCGGAGGAGGGACTTGTATTTTTTCATAAAAACCAAAATCATCTGCTTCGATTGTAAAGTCTTTTTTGCAATTCTGACAATTTTTGATTTGTGATTCCATAAATTTATTATACCACCTCTTGTTGATAGCATCTCTCGCAATACATAATATAATCTTCTTTGGGGTCAAATAATGTTTCCATATCTTTACTACATTTTTTACATACGGTTTTATATTTCTTTCCAACAGGAGAAATTTTCCAACGCTCAGACATACGTATTGAAGGATGAGTCGTTGGTAGAGGAATACCCATCCTCCTAAGAAAAGACAATTCAGAAGAAATTATTTTAAATGGTCTATTTGTAAATTCACAACGAATAGCTTTATCTAAGATATTATCTTTAACCTCATTTATTGTTTGAGGAACTTGATTTTTATTTAGAATTTCCATATCGCCAACATTCGTTTCTGGTTCTTTGGCTATGTAACCACCAAACTTTATTATCTGTTCGTCTGTCAGAGTATACAGAATTTGTCCAATAGAAAAATTATAAGCTTGCGCAGAAAATTCAAATCCAGGACCATCACTATATTCCCCTCTTTTTAACATTTCTGTTTTTATTTCATCGATTAATTTAAAATATTCTTCTTCTGTATATTGCTTATTTAAAACACAATAAGATTTGTTTTGGAGACCAAAACACATGAAACAATTATTTAAATTCTTCGAGTGAAATACAAATTCACAGTTCGTGCAAAACTTCGAAGATATTGAAAATTTAACCCTGCTTGACTGTGAACCTATGTTCGTACACATATAAAGAAGGCTCGAATGTCCTCCTGAATACAGTAAATCCATTGAATCTTTATGAGACAAGGCTCCGTCTGCGTGGCGAATATTTTCAGAGTTAACTCCATCTGTCACATCAAATAAATTTCTTGAATTAATTATCTTTGCTCCTGTTACATTGTCTGAAGAAATAATTCTTGAACCATTTAATGGAAGACTTTTGACTAATTGCCAAAACTTTTCATTCCATTCCCTGATAGTATTTCTAGAAAAAGGGAAGATGGAATTCATAAAAGTTTCATAATCCACCTTTGTTAACTGTTTATTATAAACACAATATTTCGCATTTCTAAGATTCACACAACAAAAACAATCCATGCAGTTTCTACAATCAAACAAAAAATTGCTATCTGTGCAGTTACTAGAAAAATATACAAATGAAGATTTATACAAATGATCAGAATTTACCCCGCCGTAAACAAATTCCGAATCAATAATAGTATAAGAGTCCATAATATTACGACTTTTATTTATCATTAATGAATACCAAGCATCCTCTACGTGATAACAAGCCATTACATAATATCCATTTTTCAAATCTCTTCCACCATTTGAATATTCACTATTGATTGAAGATGGATCCCTGTTTAAAAAAGATGGAATCGGAAATTTTTTACGAAAATCAAGCAGTGCTGTCATTGGGCTCTTCATGTTTTCATATTCTATTCCAAAAGAAAATGGGTCAAATTCATCATCAATAAAATATTTATAATCGTAAACTAGAAATGGACACTCTTCAGAAAAAATTGATATCATCGATTCGGTATGTCCAGGAACGTCACACTTTTTTTTAAATAATTGACTCCAACCCATATTATTAAGACGGCGAATTCTCCTGCATGTCGGACAATAATTTGGTGCTGGCACCCGAAGCATTTTCAAGAATTCAATATCTTCTTTTGTTACCTCAAATTCTCCTTCACAATATTTGTGTTGACCTTGCCATTTACAAATACGCTTATGAGGAATAATTTCATCTAATATTTTGTCTAATAACGCATCAAATTGTGGTGTTTTGGATTCCATAAATTTACTTATTTTTAATCCAATATTTTTTTATTATAGGAATTGACTGGGTAGATAAAATAAATCCAAGGACAGGAATTACAGAACTTAAATATGGTTTATTAGCCCCGATACTATATAAAGCAAAAAATGCAGCGATGTAAGTAATAATGCTTATAGATAAAATTCTAACAAAACTTGTCTCCCAGGCCTTATCGAGTTCTACTCTTTTATTTCTTTCTTCAATTTTATTTAATCTTTCTTCTATTGTTTCCATCGTATTTTTTAACTTTTACCGACTCAAACCTATAGGTTTAGATAGGTAAAAAATCTAATTTTTAATTTATATTCCATTATTTTTTCTTTTCATCGATATCAGCCATGGCTGATATCAAAATTTAATATAAATTGATGTTTTAATTTGTAATTATTAATTATCTTTTACATTCTCTCCGGTGTTTCAATACCAAGTAAATGAAGACCATTTCTTAGTGTTTGAGCAACTGCCTCTGTCAACAAAAGACGATAAGAAGTTTCGATATTTTCTGTGTCTATTATTTTTGTATTTCCATACCAACTATTAAAAGTTTGTGCAAGGAATATTAAATAACTCACAAGATGATGAGGTGACCATTCAGAAGTAGCTCTCTCAATAACTCCCGGAAATTGTTCTAATATTTTTTCTAGATCACTAATCTCAGATTCATTGCTCTCTGCAGATGATGATAACCCGAATTCTTTTGCTTTCTCTAAAATCGAATTTGCTCGGACGGCTGTATATTGCAAATAAGGACCTGAATCCCCTTCAAATGATAACGAGGTCTCGGGGTCAAAATTTATATCTTTCCCCGTAGCAGATCGTAGGATCGTAAACTTAATCGCAGCAATTGCAATCATATCTTGAACTTCTTTTGAAAGATCTGCTGACCGCTTTCTTATATCTTCTGTCACAGCATCTATCACCTCCTCAACAACAGGAACACCCCCCAAACGTGAAGCCATTTTTTGCCCCTTAAAACTCATGCGTCCATGAGATACATGTAAACTTTTGTCTGACCAAGAAGTATTTATTTTTCTAGCAGCATCCAAAACAACTTCAAAGTGTGGTACTTGTTGATTATCGGTGATAAAAATAGAAAGATCTGGTTTATATTTCTCAAATTTAATAGACAACAGCCCTAAGTCTTTTGCTTCATAAGTAGGGTTGCCTTGGCTATTTATAAAAACAGCAGTGTTAATATCTTTCCTTGATTCTTCTGGAATATAAACAATGGCTCCTTCACTTTTTGTAAATACTTTTGGTGTATTCTTTTCAACAATTTCACTACCCACGATACCCGCCTCACTTTCATATTCAAAAGAATCAAATGTTGATCCAAGACGTTTTGTTATTAGTTTAAAATAATCAATATTAATTGCCTTACATCTCTCAAACATATCCCATTCATCAGATGGTTTTTTGGAATATAAATTATCTGCAATTTCTTTAACCCTTTCATGGATACTTTCATCTTCTTCATATCTTTTAACTCCCTCAACATAAGCATTTCCATATTCTACTATTTCATTATCTACATCAATGGGACCTTGTTTTATTTTTTCAAGTAAAATAAAAATAGCTTTAGCAATACCAATAGAAATATCTGAGGGAAAAGTCATCGTTGTGACTTTAGCTCCTGATGATTCCGCTAATTTTACAATTGACTCTCCTATTGTATTATTCATTAAGTGCCCAATATGAAATGGCTTAAAAAGATTCGGGCTTGAATGTTCAATCAATATATTTTTTCCAGAATTTAAATCGCTACTACCCCATTGTTCCTTTTCTTCTGTAATTCTTTTTAAAATACTTTTAAAATATTCTTTTGATAAATAAAAATTTATAAACCCTGCACCGGCAACTTCCACCTTTGAAATTTCACCTAGGCCTTGCCTAGTAGAAATTTTAGCCACAATTTTTTCCGCCAAACCCCGAGGGTTTGTATTTTGTTGTTTAGCACAAACCATAGCTACATTTGTCGAATAATCTCCATTCTTGAAATCCTCAGGATGTTCAACAGAAAAAGAGACATCTCCTATTCCAAGATTTTTCAAAGTCTCTAATATTAATTCATGTATTTTCTCTTTCATTCGTAATTATTAATTCTTAATTATCCTAATGTCCTGTTGACCCAAAACTGCCACGAGAATTTTCTTTCATCTTCTCAACCTCTTCCCACTCTGCTTTTTCAACTTTGACAAAAACCCCTTGACCAAGACGTTCTCCTTTTTCTATTTTAACATCATTATCTGTTAGATTATAGACCTGAAGTAATATCTCATCTTCCTCTCCATGGTAATCATTATCAATATAGCCAGTACTAACTAATAATCCCTTTCTTTTTAAAGTACTTGAACGATCTTTGACCTCAAGCATATAGCCTTCGGGAATTTCAATAATTATATTTGTCGGCAAGCGCTCAAGTGTTTTTGGTTTTATTTCAGCCTCTATACGAGAATACAAATCAAATGCCACAGCTCCTTCTGTCTGATATTCTGGTAATGGCAAACTATTATCGATTCTTTTAATATTTACTTTCATATTATTTCAATATTTTTTTAACTTCTTTATAAACCATTTCGTGGACATCTTCACGTGATAATATTTTTCCTTTTTCTGAACATTCTATTCGTTTAAAATTAGGAATTTCTTTTTCTAATTTAAGAGCACTTTTGCGTGAATTGATTAAAAAATTTACATCGCTCTCGTGAACATCTTTTTTCTTTTTTAAATAAGCTCTTTTCATTTTACTACTTTCACGCTTTTCTAAAAGCTCAAGAACTATTTTTATTGGCAAGCTTAAATAAAAAGTCAGATCAGGCCGAGGAAGACCAAAAACTTCATATTCCATATGATTGAGCCATTTTATAAAATCAGCTCTTTTTTTAGCACTTTTTACCTTACCACCTTGGTGAATCTGATTAGCCGAAACATAACGATTAGCTATAACAATATATCCCTTATCCAACCATTCTCTCATTTCTTTGCTTGATTCCCATCTATCAGCGGCAAAAATTATGGAAACGATTTTTGGATGAACATTTAGAAAATTGTAATATTGTTCACTCAAACAGTGCCCAATAAATTTCCCAAAGAAATTTTTGTAATACTCAGGGAAATCAACAATTTTTACTTTATATCCATCTTTTTTCAAATGCTCTGTCAAATAAGCCACCTGCGTCGCCTTCCCACTTCCATCTGTCCCATCTATCACTATTAGTTTCCCCTGAGTTCCTTTATATTTTTGTTTTTTCATAATAAATTTACTTCGGCTAAAATTTTTCTACAAGAACAATATACCCCTAACTGTGTAATTGCCAAATTACACAGTTCTATATCTATGGGAAATTCAACATCTCGAATCATAGATACATCTCCTAATCCAATTGTCGTGTGTAAATTATATTTTTCAATATTATTCTTTTTATATTCATTTACCCACTCAACCCCAGCATCACTAATATTCGAATTAACAAACATGTTCTTGTTAGCATCATAATCCAATTTTATTTCTCTCGCAATTTCTTTTTGAAAATTAATTAAATTATCTTCAGGCTTTATTGCTAGATATGGAAATTTAACATTTTGTATGTGAGTAAACCTTATGTTTAATGGTAAATATCTTTGTGCAATCTTAAAAAGTTTTTCCTTAATAAAATCAATATTTTCTGCTTCTGTTATACCCATCAATAAAGATATATGAGGGAAACAAGCCACTCCATCAATTATATAATGCTCCATACCTTCTTCTGGAATTATTTTGGAATTCAAAGTATATAAAAGTTTGTTTATCTCATCAGGAAAAAGTAAAACTATATCTATCGCGATTTTATTCTTTATCATAATAATTTTTTCCTGATTTATAAGCATCGATCATAATTTCTGTTGGATAAAAAAGCGGTGAGGGTAAATCATCTATATCGAGCCACTGCCAATCCCCAATATTTTCCTCTGGATCAGTTATAATTTCTCCCTTGTCCCAATCAGCAGTTAATCCGATTAAAACTTTATTATATATATTAACATTTACAACACATAAAAATTTAATATTTTTTATTTCTACTCCCGATTCTTCGAGCGTCTCTCTCTTTATTGCTTCCTCGAAAGACTCACCAAATTCTACATGTCCACCAGGGAATGAATATTCTCCCTTTCCATGTGAAGCTGTATCTTTTCTTTTGCCAATTAAAATTTTCCCGTCTTTAAAAATCATAGCCCCAACTGTCCCCACTGGTCTTTTTTTCTTTTCTTCATTCATAATATTAATCATGATTTTCGTTCATATTATTAAAATCCCAATTTCTATTTTTATTTGATTCTATTTTTTTTAAAATTTCAGATTCAATATCAATTTCAAAAATTCCACACAAATGTAAAATTCTCTGTATAACATCGCCAAGTTCTTCTTTAAAACCATCCTTTCCATCAATATTTTTATGTCTATAGGCTTCATAGGCTTCTGACACTTCTGAATGTATTAGAGCAATTTTTTCTCCAACATTTACATCTTCGGGTTTTGTCCCGAAACCTTTATTTTTGGCTTGTTCTAAAACCATTTGTGTTAATTGTTTTAAATTCAAATTTTCCATATATTATTTTCTTAGCACTTTATCCATTTTCTTAGCAATATTTACCATGTCTTTTTCTTTTTTTCCTCTTGTCGTTTCGGCACAAGTACCAAGTCGAATTCCCGATGGATCCATGACACTTCTTGTATCACCTGGTATTGTATTCATGTTCACAATGATGCCGGCTTTTTCAAGTTTTATACTTGCTTCTTTACCACTAATACCTTTCCCCTCCATGTATGTATCCATCAATATCAAATGCGAGTCTGTCCCACCAGAAATAATATGCCAGCCAAGTTTTTGTAATTCTTTAGCCAAGGCTTTTGCATTTTTCACAACCTGCTTAGCATATTTTTTAAATTCTGGTTTGGCTGCCTCGGCAAGTGCTATAGCGACCGCGGCAATATTGTTTTCATGTGGCCCACCAAAAAGTCCTGGAATGACCATTTTGTCTAATTTTTTATCAAAACCACGTTCATCTTTTTTCACAAATAAAATTGCTTGGCGTGGACCACGAAGAGATTTGTGAGTTGTGGTCATAACTGAATCAGCATATGGAAATGGTGAAGGATAAGCTCCCCCGGCGATCAAACCCGCGAAGTGTGAAATATCTACATGAAGTAAAGCACCGCAACTATCTGCTATTTCTCGAAACTTTTTGAAATCAACTACTCTTGGATAAGCCGTAAAACCACAAACGATAATATCTGGTTTTTCAGCAATTGCTAATTTTTTCAAAGCTTCATAATCAATAACTTCAGTTTTAGAATCAAGTTCAAATTGGAGTGGCTTCCAAAGTTTACCAGTCATCGAAAGTGGATGACCATGAGTTAAGTGGCCACCTGAAGTTAATTTCATGCCCATTATTTTTCCACCAATTGGAACAAGAGCAGAATATAATGCAAAGTTAGCAGGACTTCCTGAGAGAAGTTGAACATTTACATGCCAATCTTCTTTTTTTAATTTAAAAAGCTTTAAAGCTCGATCAATGCAAAGGTTTTCAACTTGATCGATAATTTCATTACCGCCATAGTACCGACGTCCCGGATAGCCCTCGGCATATTTATTTGTTAATTTTGAACCCAAGGCCCTAAGAACATCATCTGAGACATAGTTCTCAGAAGCGATAAGATTTATAACGCTTTTTTGCCTTTTTTCTTCAGTCTTGATAAGTTTCTCTATTTGTTTATCTTTCATTTTAAATTAGTGCTTAACTGGTAATGAATTGATTTTATCACGTTTGGCAAAAAATGAGAAAAGGTTATAATGGAATTATGAAAAGTTATGAATGTTATGATAATCCCGATAAAGAGTATCTTTCTTTAATGAAACATATTCTTGAAAATGGGAAAGATAGAGACGAGCGTACTGGTATTGGGACCAGAAGTGTCTTTGGTCACCAAATGCGTTTTGATTTATCAAAAGGTTTTCCATTATTAACAACCAAAAAAGTTTTCATTCGAGGAATAATTCATGAATTATTGTGGTTTTTAACTGGCGATACAAATATTAAATATCTCGTCCGCAACGATGTGAAAATTTGGAACGAATGGGCTTTTCAAGTTTATTTAGAAAAAAATGATTTAACAAAATCTTTAGTTAGATATTCTCCCGAGTGGACTGAGAAATTAAATTGGTTTGTTGAACAAATTAAAACAAGTGATGAATTCGCGAGCAAGTGGGGTGAACTTGGGCCAATTTATGGAAAACAATGGAGATGTTGGGAAGACCCCAATAGTGTTTGCATTGATCAGATTCAAAATGTTATCGACATGCTAAAAAATGATCCCTCTTCCAGAAGAATAATGGTTAGTGGATGGAACGTTGGAGAAATTTATGATTTAATTCATAATCATCATCACGCTCCACCACCTTGCCATTCCCTGTTTCAATTTCATGTATTAGATGGAAAATTATCTTGCCAATTATACCAACGTAGTGCTGATTTTTTCCTTGGTGTTCCTTTCAATATTGCCTCATATGCTCTTCTAACAATGATGATTGCTCAAGTCTCAGGATTTGAACTTGGTGACTTTGTTTGGACAGGAGGTGATACACATATCTATCTAAATCATTTTGAACAAGCAAAATTACAAATATCCAGAGAAAATGATATCAGGCCATCTCCAAAAATGAAAATAAATCCAAATGTCAAAAATATTTTTGATTTTAAATATGAAGATTTCGAAGTTATAGATTACAACCCACATGATGCAATTAAAGCACCTATTGCCGTATAATTTATGATTTTATCTATAATTTCTGCCATTGGGGAAAATAATGAAATTGGCCAAAGCAATACCCTGCTTTGGGATTTGCCGGCTGACATGAAGCATTTCAGAGAAACGACCAGTGGTCACACCGTCATTATGGGTCAAAAGACATTTAAATCAATCGGTCGTCCACTTCCAAATAGAAGAAACATAATTTTAACAAAAGATAAATTATTTAAGCAAGAAGGAATAGAGATCGTTTATTCGACAGAAGAACTTCTTGATCTTTTAGAAAAAACTGAAAATAAAGACAGTGAATGTTTTATTATCGGCGGAGGACAGATATATAAATTATTTATTGATATTGCTGATAAGCTTTATATAACCCGTGTCGATGAAAATTTCCCTGATGCTGATACATTTTTCCCTGAAATAGATATAACAAAATGGGAAAAAATATTTGAAGAAAAATATCCCTCAGATGAAAAAAATAAATACAA
>CAYRQO010000021.1:0-10455 GCA_964426515.1 uncultured Candidatus Saccharibacteria bacterium
GTAAAATAAAAAGAGAGATTATTCTTTTATTGTATAATTTTTGTGGAGAGTGATAGGCAAATTTACTTTATTGGCCTTATTAATAGTATCGCTTGTTCCAGTACTATTATTTACTTGAAAGGCAAAAACTTCATCAGCGAAAGTCACCTCTTCACTATTACGAATATCATATTCTTCTTGGGTAATATCGCCAGAATTTTTTCGAACTTCAAAAATAGCGCTTGGATTTCGACTTTTAATTATTTTTAAAATATATTCTAAATTGTCTATGTCGGTATCATCAATTGGACAATGTTTCCAATTTTTTCGATAATCGGCAATATAATGATCCAATCGAGCAGGAATAAAAATTCTGATTCGATTACATTCAGGATTTAATTTAACAAATTCATCCATTGCAAAATAATCCACTCCCGTGGCTCCACCAGTACAAATTCCATCGCCACGCTCAAAAACTTGCCTAGCTGCTTGCCTAACATCATTTTCCACTTCTTTATTTGTTAACCTCCATGTCCCCGTAAAAATAATCCATCTCATATAGACATAGATTATACAACAAAAATTACAATTAATCAAATTTATAAAATAAAAAAACCGTTAACATTAGCTAACGGTTAAAATATTGATTTAAATAAACTTATCTTCCTACTGAAAATGCAGGAGTAGAACTAGTTTTTGATTTAATTGTTTCATTTATTTTTCTTGTCATTCTTTCAACCTTACTTGGCTTATAAGGTTTTGGGGTACATGAAGCAAAATATAAAAACAAAACAAGACAAATATCTTTCAAACAATGTACCAAACTTTCCAGATCGTGATAATATTCTTTCTCATTACTTGTAAAGTATACGAACTTGTAAACAATCATCGGAAGAGTAATAAATGGAAAAATTAACATAAAAAGGAAAATGTATCTAAAAATTGCCCACTGTATTGCCAAGGGATTCTGAAAGAATTGATTCATTTTCCAACTCTATTTACCCTCGTCAAACATAATCGACAAATAATAAATAACTAAAAGAGAAGAAAGAAGATATATTGGATCATCTAGTCTTATCCCTCTTAAGAATGAACCGTGCACTTGGCAAAGAAAAAAAATTATTACCAAAAATCTTAAGATCTTTGAAATTTGGAAATTATCAATTCCAATCCAAGATTGAACCAGATCGGAAAAATGTTGAAACCTATTCAACAGCACAGTGTCTAAGATGTTCATCATATGAATGTAGTTTTAATGGTTATCATAATAGACAATTTATTTGCCTACTCTAATAGCCATTAAAACCAAATGTCAAAAAACTATTATTGCTTGTACAATAACATATAAATATCAGTTTGTCCAGCGATTAAAAAATATATTTTACTACAAAAGTTTAACGATATCGTGATAAGTTATAACAACCATTAGAAGCATTAGAAGTCCGAAACCAACCATATTAACCCAATTGGCAACTTGCGGTTTGATGCGAGAACCTTTTATCTTTTCGATTAATAAGAAAAGCAATCTTCCCCCATCGAGAGCTGGAAACGGAACTAAATTTATGACCGCTAAATTTATAGAAATTAAGGCAGTGAAAGAAAGAAGGTAAATAAAACCAAATTCAGCTGCATCACCAACAACTCCAACAATTCCAACTGGACCGGTTAAGGTCGACATGTCAGCTTTGCCAACAATCGCTGTTGTTATCAATTCATAAAATCCAACCATCGTGGCAATTGTAACATCCGTGGTTAATTTCAATCCTTCCCATATGGCTTTATGGATCGGTAATTTGAGAGTCCCAATTGTATCCATTGAAATACCAACCATCACACTGCCGTTTTCATTTTGCTGTGGAATAACAGTAATCTCTTTTTCTTCTTTACCACGAATTAATGAAACATTTATTTCTTCCCCACTATGAGCTTTAACAAAAGATTGAACACTTTCGGTTCCCAAATCTTAATATAATAGTTTAGTCGAATCAGTTGTAGTTTCAAGTGATAATATTTTATCGCCAATTTCAAGTCCACCAATTTCAGCCGGTGAACCCGAGACAACACTGGTGATGGTTAAAGATTGATTTTCAACTATGGCACCTTTTGGCACTGAGCCAACTGAAGTTGGTAAACCAGAAATAAAACCAACCGACAAAAGTAACCAAGCCACTAGAAAATTCATTAAGACACCAGCAAATAAAACCGCCGCTTGAATATATCGGGGCTTGTGCATAAAACTTCTTTCTTTATCTACGTCAGTGACTTCTTCTCCATTTTGTCCGGGGAAATCATCTGCACCTTGACCATAGATTTTTACATAACCACCAAGCGGAAGAGCATTAAAATTATATGTCGTTTCGCCAATTTTTTTGCCGAAAAGTTTTGGTGGAAAACCAAAAGAGAATTCATCGACTCGAATGCCAGATTTTTTAGCCACAATAAAATGCCCAAATTCATGTGAGACCACCAAGACGAGTAATATTATTATAAAAATTATTATTGACATCTGTTAATTCATTATTTCTGTTTCCTTTTTAGTAAAAATTGCTTCTAAATTGCTGTTCGATTCATCAACGCATTTTTGAATATCATCTTTGCCGCGTTTTTTATCATCTTCAGACAGATCAGCCAATTTATCAATTTCATTTTGTCGTTCCTTACGAACACTAATACGGGCATCTTCTAATTTTTCTTTCAAGACTTTCACCAATTTTGTCCTGTTTTCAGTTGTTAGCATTGGGAAAATAACTCGCACGCCATCACTATCAGAAACAATCGAAAGACCTAAATTGGCCGTATTAATAGAATTTTCTATTTCCTTTATTTGATTTTTATCCCAAGGGGCAATCCGTAAAGTTTTCGGGTCCTCAATTGTAATCCCAGCCACATTTTTAATTGGCTGATGACTACCATAACTTTCAACCATAATACTATCTAGTATCATCGGTGTTGCTCTCCCGGTGTGAACTTGCGAATACTCCTTACTTAACCACTCTTCAACTTTTTTTAATTCTACTTTAAAATTTTGTGTATTGTATGCCATATACTCATATTCTACTATAAAACCACATTAAAAAAAAGAGCAGATCCTTCGACAAGCTCATTTCACTTACGATAATTCATTTCTCATTAAATGAATTAATTTATTTGATTGTTATTAATGGAATTAGTATCTATTAATGTTTCACTATCGATGGTTTTCATAAATCTATTTATATTTTTCAAACCTTGATGAAGCATCATATAACCAAAAGGAAACGCAACAAAAGAAAAAACTACAATCATTATACCTCTCACAATATTATCAATATTGATTATAATTCCCAGAATTATTAACGAGTAGAATACTATGACCCCAGAAAAAAATACTTTTTTAGCATTATTGGCAATATACTCTTTTATTCCACCAACTTGCGGAAATTTTTTATATATAATAATTAAAATAATTGATAATATGGTTGGAGGACCAGCAAAACTAAATAAATAATCAAAAAACCAAGACCCCCATTTGGAATTAATATCCATTAAAGCAAAAGATACGAGAAAATATGGAATAATTGCCATAGCAGATAACCAAGAAATAATACCCATTTTTACAAAACTCTTTGCTATTTCTTTATCATTTAAACTATCCATATTAAAATTATATCATAGATTTATAATTTAATAATCTCACACAAAAAAAACGAGCGATTTTAATCTACTCGTTATACTTTAAAACTATTTTGCGACATTATTAATCACCCGCCGCCGCGTGTCGGTTAGTTATAATTACGTTTTTATTTTTTTGTAATTTAAAAACATATCCTGATAAATCAAAATAATCGAACCAATGATAACGTTGAGTAAGAATGTTTGGATTTGTCATAAATACATTTTTTATTTCCTTAGAAAATCTAATTTCTAGTACTGAGTGTAAATGTTCAAAAACATTTTTATAGTCGGAAAATAATTCCTGCAATCTAATTTTTCTTTTTTCTATTAATTCTACTTCACAATCACTTGTATATCTTATACGACGTATTGTCCCAGTAATTCTTTTAGTTAAAGAATCTTTAATGACAAACAATTTTAATTCAGAATCATTGGCGACTCCAAGGATTTCATCACTTTTGATGTCTATCGTTAAAGAACACTGATCGAGAAATTTATCAATGAAACAAGAATCTTTAAATAGGATCGAGGTAATGTAATCCTGAGTTTTAGTGGTTAAATTTTCAGAGATAAACCCCAAAAATTCAGACGAAAAAGTTATGTTTTCCATTTTATTAAGTTTTAAGAAGATTTTACATTTTTTTCTTTACGATACTTCGAAATAACCTCAAAGTCAATCAACCCAAAAAACCAATAGCAAGGACGATCCTCGCTTAAGGAAATTAGTGAATTTAGATTTTTATATAATTAAAGCTAAGTGCTCCAAAATCATTTTGACGGAGGCGCCGGGGGTAGCTAAGTAGCCTCGCGCTTTTTGCAATTCATTCAAAAGGTCTTTAATATTTTTATCATTTTTATCAATTTTGAATTTTTGATAATAAATAGATTCAAGTTCATTAACAAAGTTTGTGGCATAAAATCTTAATTGCCCACTATTTTCTTCACTCTTATTATTTTTAATAATTTCTACAACCATTTCAATTCTTGCTTTCGGGTCAATTTTTAAAAAAGAAACAACTTCTTTTTTAATTTCAAGATTATCATCAGGTTTTATTTTTAAAACATGAACTCGAGAAATAATTGTCGCCAATAATTTTGATGAATCTGGAACAATAATAAAAAAGTGTGTATTAATACTTGGCTCTTCAATTATTTTCAGTAGTGCCTGTTCAGCCTCACGATTGATAAACTTGGTAGCTAAAATACAAATTTTTTTACCGCCCGTTACTCCCATTCGACTATGCCAATCTTTAATTTCATGACTATCATCCATGGTAAATGATTCATAATTTTGGCAAATAACATCTGAGCTTTGTTTTTTTATTTCACCTCGATCCTGTAAAAAGCCAAGCAAGTCGGTTGCTATATTGGAATCCCCTTCAATCACATAGCTGTGATATAAATTGATTGGAAATAATTTTTCGAGTTCCATTTTTTTATTTTACTACTTACTACTTACTACTTACTACTAATATTGTACCTCAATTGGGAAAATATCCGAAAGTTCTCCGGAGTAATAAAATTCATAAGCAATATCACCAAAAGTATAATCAACACCGTTGATGTTTATAATTGAGCCTCCAGCTTGTGGATTCTCTTTCGGCACAGAATAATAATAGCCAAGATTATAAAGTGTTCCCAATACTTCTGGTCTCTCACTAATATCATATCCAGCTTTTTGCCATTGAGCGATCAATTGCTTCATATAAAGTCCCACATATAAATATGAATAATATGGATCTTTAACGTTGGTAATTCGATTCATTCTTTCAGCCTCAATGTCCACTCCCTCTTTGTAATTAATTATTTTTTCCATCTCAGGACCTAAATAATATGCTGAATTTTTATTTTTTAAATTATCTTCAATTTGACCAAGTGTTTTAGGCTTTAAGCCAGCAATACCGAAAGAGGTATTTGAAAGTGAAGCTAATATTTTTAATGGCTCAAAATAGTTTTTAAATGATTCTCGTCGGTTATTAAAAAATCTAAATTGTTCACCAATAACTCCACTTATAATTAAGCGAGGAGAAATTTTGGCATCTTTTGCTGCTTTTTTTATTACTTCTTGATCTCGAGTGAAAACTTCTTTCATCAAAGCCCATTGATCAGTATCGGCCCAATTATAAGCCGAGATTAGCATTTTTAATTCTTGTTTTTGATTAGAATTTTCACAAGCATCAATTTCTTTATTAAAATAATAATCATTGGCAAAGCGACGCTTGGCCACAAATATCATTTTATTCAATGTCTCATCACTAGCACCATTAACTAGAGTTTTATAAATATTAACTGAGGTCAAAGGAGCATATTTATTTAAAACATTAATCTGACAAATTATTTTTAGATTTTCAGTCGAATTATTATTTTCTGATTTTTTATCCACATTGAAATATGAATTCCGTGTAGAAGCCGAACCTCGAACATTTAGCCAGCCAAATTGCATAGCAATATAGACCATAATAAAAATAAAACCGGTCATTGCAAAACCAAATAAAAACAGGCGAAATAAGTTTCGTTTTATTTTTTGATAATTTACTCTCATTATTTTTTACTTAAAATACTTTTCTTATAAGTGTCCAAATGATTCAAGGCCTCACCTGTTCCTTTAGCCACACATAGAAGTGGCTCATCAGCCATTTTAGCCTTAACCCCTGTACGGCGATAAATTAAATCGGCTAAATTCCGAAGCTGGCTAGAACCACCCGTCATAATTATTCCATCATCGATAATATCAGAAGCTAATTCAGGGGGAGTCTGTGATAAAACATCCTTGACCGCTCCAATCATAATTCGCAATTCTTTATCAATGGCTCTGACAATTTCATTTGTTGAAATCTGGGCAGTCCGAGGCAAGCCTTGAATAAAATCTCGGCCTTTAATCGTAATCGTCAATTCTTCTTCAAGGGGAACGGCAGCACCAATTTTAACTTTTATGGCTTCAGCCGTTTTATCACCAATTGCTAAGTTGAAAGTTTTTTTAATATAATCGGTTATTGCTTGATCTATTTTATCGCCAGCACATTTAACCGAAGTCGAAGCCACAATACCACCGAGGGCGATAACCGCTACATCTGTCGTTCCCCCACCAATATCCATAATCATATAACCCCGAGATTCTTGAATTGGAATTCCAGCTCCAATAGCAGCCAATATTGGTTCTTTAACGACATACGCATTTTTGGCTCCAGCACGAATGGCCGCTTCAACTACAGCTCGTCTTTCCGTCGACGTAATACCGGCTGGCACGGAAACCATGACATCGGGTTTAAATAAATTATATTTACCGAGAGTTTTACCGATGAAATATCGCAACATCGCTTCGGTCACTCGGTAATCGGCAATCACTCCATCTTTCATTGGTCTATAGACAATAATATTTTCTGGAGTCTTACCAATCATATTTTTGGCTTCAATACCAATAGCTAAAATCGTATTATCTTGTTCAGAAACAGCCACAACAGAAGGCTCATTCAAAACAATACCCTTGCCAGGCAAATAAACTAGGGTGTTTGCAGTCCCCAAATCGATTCCAAGTTTTTTAGAAAATATTGCCATAATGTATTTAAATAATGAAGTGATTATAGCACAAAATCTTTAATTTATAAATTGTGTTTATTTTACATCTATATGCTACGATGTATATATGTATATCGCCACGGTTATACCGCTTTCAAAAGGAAATCAAAAAGAATATCTTTCATATTTTTCTTTGAATGATATTCCTCTTGGTAGTATTGTTTCTATTCCTGTTCGACTAAAAGTAATTGATGCCATTGTTATAAATATGGAAGAAGCTCGAAATGTTAAATCTGATTTAAAAAATGCCGACTATCAATTAAAAAAAATAATAAAAGTTAAAGGTGATTCACCTTTCAATAAAAGTTTTTTTATTGCTTGCCAAAAACTAAAAAATTATACCGTCAGTAATACTGGCTCTATTATAAAATCTCTTTTGCCTTCAATTTTTATTGAGAATGTCCAAAAATTAAAAAATCCAATTCTCGAAGACTCAAGCGAGGCGAAGCCCTCCTCCACAGAAAGCTACGGCCCGCTTCGCTACAGCTCCAGCGAGGCGAGCGAGGCAAAGCATGAGAAATTAATTTTCCAAGCCACAGAAGAAGATCGTTTGGCTTTTTATCGAACTTTAATTCGAGAAGCTTTTGCTAAAAAAGAATCAATTTTTATCTGCGTGCCGAATAGATTTGATATTGATCACTTCAATAAGGAATTAGCCCGTGGTATCGAACAATATGTTTTTTCTTTTCATTCCGACATGACAAAAAGTATTTTAATTAATAATTACAATAAAGTTGTCGAAGAAAAACATCCTATTTTAATTATCGGAACAGGAATATTTTTATCAATTCCTCGATATGACATTAAAACAATAATTTTAGAGCATGAAAGTTCTGATACCTACAAACAAATGAACCGACCATATATTGATATTAGAAGTTTCGCAGAAATTTTATCTTCTATTTCTAAAACAAAATTAATATTTGGTGATACCTTACTTCGACCTGAAACATTATATCGACACGATATTGGTGAATTTGGGGAAATTTCTTCGCCACTTTATCGCCTACCGCAAACCGAAAATCAAATCGTCGTTGATATGAGAAACGAAGTAGATGAAAATAATAAAAAAGTTTTTACTACCATTTCAAAAGAGACAAAAGAAATGATTGAGGATTCAATCTCAAAAAATAAATCCGTTCTTCTTTTCTCGGTTCGTAAAGGATTAGCCCCAATCACAATTTGTCATGATTGTGGTCAAACCTTATTGTGCCCATCTTGTTCGACCCCTATTGTTTTATATGGCACCAAGCAAATAACGGCCACAAAGTCCACAACACCAAGAATTTTTATGTGTAATAAATGTGGCCGAAAAGAAAAAACTGAAGTTTCTTGCCCTAACTGTTTAAGTTGGAATTTAACTCCCCTTGGAATCGGGACAGACAAAGTTAGAGAAGAAATAAATAATTTATTTCCAAAAATAAAAGTCTTTCAAATCGACAAAGAATCAACCAGTACAATAAAAGAAGCTCGAGGTATCATCAGTGAATTTAATAAAAATCCTGGAAGTATTTTAATTGGTACAGAAATGGTTTTCTCATATTTACAAAACAAGATTTCTTCTAGTGCTATCATTTCAATTGACGGTCTTTTCTCAATTCCTAATTTTAATATAACTCAAAAAATATTGCACATAATCGAAAAATTACATAACATCACACAAGAGAATTTAATTATTCAAACCAGAATTCCTGAAAATAAAATATTACAATATATTTTAAGTGGCAATGTTTTACCACTCTGTCGAGAAGACCTAGCTGAACGACGAGATTTCGGTTATCCGCCATTTAAACGTCTAATTAAAATAACTTTCGAGGGCAGAGCCTTAGACACCGAAAGAGCTCGAAACTTTATCGAACATAAATTGGGGGATTATGAGCCCCAAGTTTTTAGCGCTTTCATTAGCAAGATTAAAGGTCAATATATTACAAACACCGTCATCAAAGTTAGCCCAGAAATTTGGCCATTGCCGATCAGCGATAAATTAATAATTAACAGGGAATTATTGCAAAACCTAGAAGATCTACCCCCCTCATTCTCTATTAATGTTGATCCGGAAGATTTGCTTTAAATAAAAAGGTATGATAATATATTGGTCATGATTACAGTTATAGAAGTAAAGAAAAACGCAAAAGAAAGCAATATGAATCTTGTTCGCCGATTCACACGCAAAGTTCAAGAATCCGGCATTATTCAAAAAGTTAAAAGTAAGCGTTATAACAAAAGAGTTGAATCTAAGATAAAAGTTAAAGCTGCAACTCTAAAAAGATTAGCCCGCCGAAAAAATACCGAAAAACTTTTTAAATTAGGCAAAGCAACAAAATTCACTAAGAAAAGAGGTCATAAATAAAAAATTATGAATAATGGTTTTTGTACTATTGTAAACAAAACAAAAGGCACTCCGACCCCGGTTAGAGTGCCTTTTGTTTCGATAAAAAATACAATTCTGGGGCCTCAATATGAATTTGGGTTAAGTTTACTATCTCCATTAAAACAAAAACAAATCAATTTTAAATATCGGGGTAAGAAAGAAACAACCAACATCTTATCATTTCCCTTATCAGAAAATTCTGGAGAAATCACCATCGATCCAATAAAGGTCAAAAAAGATGCCCCACTTTTTAAGATGACTTACACTCAATTTTTTAAATATTTAGTTATCCACGGTTGTTTGCATTTGAAAGGTTTCGAACATAGTAGTACAATGGAAAGACAAGAGAAGAAATACCTTAAAATGTTTTCATAACATTTAATTTTTTGATTCATGATAAAAAATAATTATACTTGCGGAATAGATATTGGAACACACTCGACGAAAGTTATCGTCGTTGGTTTCGACAAAGGCAAGACCGAACCAATTGTTTTGGCTACTGGCACCTCTCCAACTATTGGTATGCGTTTCGGATATATTACAAATATTGAAAGTGTGACCGAAAGTATTAAAAAAGCCGTTAAACAAGCTGAAAATATTTTAGGAATTAAAATCCGTAAGGCATATGTTTCCATTGGTGGAATCAGTCTCGGTTCTACATTCTCAACCGGCTCGGTGATTATTTCTAAAGCTGATCAAGAAATCACAAATTTAGATGTTCAAAAAGTTATTGCCAATAGTGAAGAAAATCTTGATATCATCAATAAGAAAATTATCCATACTATTCCAATCGGTTATAAATTGGACGGCAAGGATATTTACGCTCGACCTGAAGGCTTACGGGGTATAAAATTAGAAGTTAAAACTTTATTTAT
>CAYRQO010000022.1:0-10396 GCA_964426515.1 uncultured Candidatus Saccharibacteria bacterium
AGGATCTTTACAAGACGCTTTTGTTTCTTTTGCTGGAGATAAAATTGATGATCCACTATATTTAAATAAAAAAATTCAAGAAATAATAAATACAAATGAGACTATAAAGAATTTTCAAGTTATTAATAAAGAAATGATTATTGCGGAAAATAATGAACCGGTATTTTCCTATCAAATTATTGCTTCAAATAAGAAAGAGGAGATTGGTCAAACCGATGAGGAAGTAGCTTTTTTATTTACTCTAGCTTCAAGTGATCCAACCCACTCAATCACTATTCCAATTGTTGAGGGTTCGGAAAGATTATTTAAGACAACGAGAGCTATCACTGATCAAGTTGGAAATACGCTGGGGGTAGTAGTTACGACTCAAACCTTATCTCTGGCCGATGTTGCGATTGAAAATAGTATTAAAAATAGTCGCGTTTTGCTTTTGATTGTACTTATTGTTATTATGCTTTTATTTTTTCGTCATTCAAAAATTATTGACTACATGGATTTGTATAAAAAATTAAAAGGGGTTGATCAACTAAAGGATGATTTTATTTCTATGGCTTCTCATGAATTAAGAACGCCGTTATCGATTATTCGAGGTTATGCAGAATTTGTTCGCGAGGCTCCAGAATTATCAGCCCAAACAAAAGATTATATTTTAAAAATAGATTTATCCACGAAAGAGCTTGACTCCTTGGTGGGAGATATTCTAGATGTTTCAAAAATTCAACAAGGTCGAATATCTTTTGAATTTACTAAAATAAATCCAACTAAAATGATAGATGAGATTGTTGAGTCTCTTGTTTTGCCTGCAAAAGAAAAAGGTTTAAATATTTATTTTGACAAATCAAACACTGAAGAGGCTTATATAAATGTTGATATTAATCGCCTTAAACAAATTTTAATTAATCTTGTTGGTAATGCGGTTAAATATACAATAAAAGGGGAAGTTTCGATTAGACAATACAAAGAAAAAGGGAATCTTTGTATTAGAATTAGTGATACAGGTATTGGAATGACAGAAGAAGAAAGAATAAAGTTATTTGAAAAATTTTATCGAATTAGAACTAAAGAAACAGAAAATATAAGAGGAACAGGTTTAGGACTTTGGATTACAGCTCAAATGATAAAACAAATGGATGGAAAAATATCAGTCGAATCTATAAAAGGAGTCGGGTCACATTTTATAGTTTCTTTCCCATTAGTGGGATAGTCATATTATAAATTTTAATTGTATAATAAGAAATTATTATGGAAAAGTTTAAATCAAATTTAAAGTTAGGTATTAAGCATATTGTTTCTAATCCGATTTATGTCGTTTTTTTAATATTAGTTATTGTTCTTTGGGGTGTCATTTCGGCCGAAGACATACCACCGGCTCCCTCTGAGTTGGCTTTAAGTATTAATCAAAATAGTACTTCTTTGACTTTAGTTTGGGAAGATAATTCTCTCAATGAAGAAAATTTTGTAATTCAAAGACAACTAAGTGGAGGAGATTGGAGCGTTACGAACTATGTTTCTTTTGTGACGACAACAAATACATATGAAGATATTTCAGCGGCCATGACGATTAGTTATGATTATCGAGTCCAAGCTTGTTTAGCGGCTGTTGGTTGTTCAGATTGGAGCAATGTTTTAACTGAAGTTTTTAGAGGTGTACCAGTTTCACCATCGGGGTTAGCACTTGATACTATTAATAGTACTACTTCATCAATTGTTATTATTTGGACAGATAATTCAACAAATGAAAATAAATTTAATGTTTTCAGAAAATTACATGAAGCTTCGGACATAGAAGCCAATTGGTCTAATGTTGCTCAAATTCCAATAGCTAATACAACAACTTATCAAGATACATCTGTGACCTTGGGAGCTTTGTATGATTATCGAGTTGAAGCCTGTTTGTCAGCTTATGGTTGTTCGCCTCTTTCAAATATTTTGTCTGGAGTTTCTGTTATGAATGCAACTATTCCTTTAGCTCCAACCGATTTATTAATCCAAGGAGATATTACTTCTAACTCAGTGACTTTAACTTGGACAGATAATTCTAGTAATGAAGATAAATTTAATATTGAAAGAAGAATAACTGGGGCTTCAAGTTGGTCTTTTTTAAATCTAGTAACAGTTCCGAATACGACTTCTTATGTTGACGACAGTGTTGTTTCGGGAACTTCTTATGATTATCAAATTCAAGCTTGTCGGACAAATTTTGGTTGTTCAACTTCGGCTGTTTTAAACAATGTTGTAATACCGTCTGTGGTGGTTCAAACCATTCCATTACCTCCATCAAATTTATCACGAGGCGCAGTTACACCTTCTTTTGTAATTATTAACTGGAAAGATAATGCTAATAATGAAGATAAGTTTAATGTCGATCGAAAATTAAGTACTTCTAGTTCTGCTTGGGTTAATTTAATTCAAATTGTCGAAGAGAATGTTGCTTTTTATAAGGATAATTCAGTAACAGCTGGACAGACTTATGATTATCGAGTTCAAACTTGTTTATCTGGAGTTGGTTGCTCGGCTTATGTTATTTTATCGGGAATCTCTATACCGAATTCAAATACTGGTAGTGGGGGTGGAACAGTTTCACTGCCTTCGACAAGTACAATTTCTAATAACAATCCACCAATTATTCCACCGACAGTAAACACTATAAATACAATAAACAACAATCCACCAATTATTCCACCGACCACAAATACAGTAAATAACATTCCACCAATTATTCCACCGACCACAAATACAATAAACAACAATCCACCAGTTTCCAATCCAAAACCCCCAGTTATAAATAGTGAAAATAATACGGTTTCTCCTTTGTATATTCCAGAATTAAATCAAGATAACATTAATAATATCGTCAACGTTATATCAAATATTGAAACTTCAAATAGTGAAATAGTTAATTTGATTTATCAAGATACTAATAATGATGGAATTTCTGACTACGATTCAATTTATGTTTATAATTTGGATCCAATTAAATCTTCACCCACCTCAACTTATGAGGGTCGAAAAATTACAGCCGGAGAAAAAATATTGTTAGGTTTTGACCCCACAAATTCTGAATTAATTAAAATAAAAACAGATGAGCCAATTAAATCAAAAGCTCCGACTATTCCCTCATATAAAGTTAATAAAATAGATTTAACTGAGAAAAAAGAAATTATTATTAATGGGCAGGCTTTACCTAATAGTTTCGTAACTTTGTATATTTACAGTACTCCGATTATGGTTACAATCAAAACTGATGATAAAGGAGAATGGCAATACGTTTTGGATAAAGAATTAGAAAGTGGCGATCATACTATTTATACTGCGACAGTTAATAATACTGGTAATATTATTGCTAAAAGTTCTGGTTATGTTTTCACAAAAACAGCTGAAGCTGTAACTTTAAAAGATTTACCAATCACTGGAGTTTCGACTGAGATTGAAAAACCCGGGTTAGAGGGAAAGAATATTTATGTTTTTATTTCAGTAACTTTTATTTTAATTTTTGCTATTATAATTTTGACAGGTATTTTATCTAAAAAAAACAATGAAGATCAAAATCTAACTTAAAGTTAATTCCACCAAAAAACCAGCAAAGCATTGCTGGTTTTTTGGGTGGAATTATATTAACGAGTAATACAAATTTCTGCAGGATTAGGTACAGCTGTTTCATTGGCCGCTTCTGGAGCACAAACAGTTACTCGACCAGTTGCTCCAACTACGACCGTATATTGATCAGCCGTTGAGCCTGCGGGCTCAGATGGCAAGGCAGGAATATAAGTTGGAATCAGACAACCAAGATCAGAAGTTTGATCGGTAATATTTGCCGCCATACTACTCGATATTTCATCTCTTGGATTAGGAAGGACACCACAAGTATAAGTAGACGAGCCTATGGTAAATTCTCCAGCAAAGACACCTTTGTTGTCGGCAATTCTTTGGCCGATGGCATTTAAGATGGCATTAATATTTGCCGTCCGCTCAGAATTACGTGCTTGGGCAAATTGTTTAGCGGGATTAATAGCGATAATAACAATACCAGCTAAAATTGCTATAATTCCGATTACAATTAATATTTCAATTAAGGTAAATCCCTTATTTTTTTTAATTTTCTTCATAAAATTAATTAATTAACTAATAATTTCGACCCATGATTCAATCTTTATTGGTTGAACAAATAATGGATTTATCGGATCACGATAAGCCGGATTTTGAATTTTAGCTTTGATTTCATTTATACTCCAAGAGCCAATGTTATTTGGATATCGGGCTTTGGTTTTAATGGTTGCTGTCTTACTTTTTTCAAGGCCGGAAGTTAAATCAATATCAGGATCTGAATAAATTATTTGATAGATATAACATTCATCAGAGTTTATATTGATTATTTCATTTCCATCATAATTGTAATTTTGAGCGATTCGAAGCAAGGCGATGTTTAAGCATGATTCAGAAAGGCCCAAACTGATTCTTTTAAATTGACTACTTTCTGTATTAAAACGAGCAAAAAATGAAGAGATATTTGTTGTTGTCATAATCATTAATAAAATTGTGACTAAAATAGTAGTAGAAATGAGAGCGATAAATCCACCTTGTTGATTTTTAATTTTTTTAATTATTTTTAACATACTATTTTCTTAAATATTTTACAGTTGAGAAATTTTGAGAATAATTTCGACCACTTCCAGTTTTTGTATTAACAATAATATTTGCCTCAATACTTTCTGGGCTAAATTCTTCGTCAACTTGAACTTCATGCTTAAAACAGCCTGATAAAGGGCAAGAAATTGTAGTATTAGAATTATTTAAATCTAAAGCCTCGCTGGAGCCTTTTTTAATGGACATGATATTTCCCTCAACTGTTATAATTATTGGATCTTCAATTGTTAAATCATATTTAGTGACCGATAAAAGATTACTATTTATATTTGGAGAATTGATTTTCTTGATTCCACTTAGGGTCCAATCAATTTTGCCAATAAGAAAACTACCTTCTGTTTGAACCATGGCTTTGGTCTGATTAAGATTATTGGATTCGATTAAGCTATATATTGAAATAAGAATTCCGGACATAATAAGACTAAATATGCCAATATATAGAATAATTTCAATCAATATGAAGGCTTTATTATTTAAGATTTTAATCATATTATGATGAAGTTATTATTGATAAATATCCTTTTCCCGAAATGTCATTTGATGTTATGTATAAATAATTTCCCTCACAATCCATCGATGGTTTAATTGTGCCACCACTAATAGATAGCGGAAAGGAAGTTAAAGGGTTACTCAAATTAAACGGGCTAAGACTTGTGGGGTCGCCAGTATTAAATATTTCCAAAGTGGAGTTTGTTAAGAAAAATCCTAAATTACTTCGAACAATAAGATTATTAATACTCGAGCCTAAAATATTAGTACTACTGATTTCACTTAAGGAATTTTCAGGATTTTTATTATTGAGAATATAAAAATCTTTGTCATTACTTATGTCGTCAGCTTTTCCAAGATAGAGCCTATCACCAACTAGATACAAACTTTTACCGTTTCTTGATCCGACATCAAATCCTCCAACTAAGCTCGGAGTTGTTAGATTTGTAATGTCGAGTATTTTTAATTCTTGATTATTGGGGGAAGCAATATAAGAAAAATTATTTTTTATATAAATGTCGTTAATATCATTTCCGATTTCAAAATTTCCAATAGCCTGATAGGGGCCACTAATAATTAAATTAGGATGACGAACATCAATAATTTGAAATTCCGGACCATCATTCTTTTGAAGTCCTAAAAATAAATAATTATTTTTATAAAAAATGATTTTAGTCACCACTTGACCTTCAATTGCTGGGTCACTGATAATTTTTAAGTTTATTTTAGAATTTATGGATGTTGGATTTGTAACATCAAAAATATATATTTGACCGCAGGCTTGATTTGAAACCGGATTGCAAGTTGAATAATTTGAACTAGTATTACTTCCTGCATAAGCATATGTTTTTATTGGATTTGAATTTAAATCTTCAGAAACTAAAATAGCATTTAATCCTTTACTAACATTTGGAGCATTATCAGTTTTTCCCAATAGTATAGGATTATTTTTATCAGAAATATCAAAAATAAATAAAGTTGGAAGACTTATTTCACTGCCAGTTTGACCGGCTGTGACATATAATTTATTTTTATAAACGTCAACATTTGTTAAGGTATAAGTACCATTTGGGATGTTTGGGAAGGAAGAAAAATTAATTAATGAATCAACAATTGGCATATTCCAGTTTCCTGATAAGGTTGAATCACAGGTGTTATTCCCAGCTGGGGAATTAAAATCAGAAAGTAGGGTTGTGAGAATTAGATTGTTTTCTAGTTGATTTTCATTTTTCCATGAGATGATTGTTTTTATTTCTTTTGTTAAAAAATCGGGTAGAAGTTTTACCTCGATACTTTTTTCATATATACCTTCAGTCTCAGGGGCGAATGGATTAACTAAATTAAAATCTTTTCGAGCTAAAGCTTGTTGTTTTTCTATTAAACCCTGAGCAATTTTTAGTGCTTCAGAATTATTTTGGCTAGCAATTATAAAAGACTGATTGCCAAATGAAATTAAGATAACCGCGGATAAAACTAGACAAATAAGAGCTAAAGATATCATTAACTCGAGAGTTGAAAATCCATTATTTTTACTTATTAATTTTCCCATAATATTTGCCCCTCGCTATTAATAGTAATAGTAAAATTTTCATTATTTAAAGTACTTGCTAAAATTATTTCCCAAGGAGGGGATTGATTTGAATGAGCATTGCCCGTGACTTGGTCAAAATAAATTTCATTTATTCCACTATGTATAAGGTTGGAGTTAGTGGTCAACAAAATATCATTTTCATGGGTAGCTGAGGAATAATTTTGACCTTGGAAAATTATAAATTTATCATTTTCAATATAAACACCGTATGGTTGACCACTAAAACAAGGATTGTCGCACGTATTGGCCATAGCTTTTCCACGAGCATATTGTAGAATTGAAATCAACATTTCTTGATCAGAAGCAAAAGAATGATATCTGAGATTATTTAAATTATAAAAAAGACCCCAGCCCCCGAGCATTACAATTATTGTCATTGTGATGACGATTTCAATTAAAGTGAATCCGTAATTTCGATGGAATGAGGGATAAGAAATGGTTATTCTATTTTTTAATGTTAGCAGTGATTTCATATATTGGAGTAATAACTGAGATAGCAATAAAGCCAACGATAAGTCCCATAATAATCATTAAAAAAGGTTCTATTGAATTTGAAAGATTTTTTGTAAAATCATCAAATTCATTCTCATAAAATTCAGATAAATAAATTAAAGTATTCGATAAATTACCACTTTTTTCTCCAATACTGACCATATTTTTCAACATCTCGGGGAAAATATTGGGATATAAACTTATAAGCTCAGAAATGGTTTTACCTTTTTTAACCTCTCGCGAAATACGATAGAAAGATTTTTTAAATTGTAAATTATCTATTGTATTTGAGGTAATTATTAAGGCCTCAGTTACCGAGATATTGCTTTTAAGTAATAATCCTAAAGTTCGGCATGTATTAGTTAGATTATAATTTTTTGCAATTGAACCAATTAGGGGAATATTTAAAATTAAACCATCAAAAATAAAAGTTAATTTTTCTGAACGTTTTATAATAATGATAAAAAAAGTTAAAAGAAAGATAATTCCAAATAATATATATAAACCCTCGTTTTTTATAATATTTGTAAATCCAATAATAATCCTGGTGCTTAAGGGTAATTCGATTTTTAAACTTGAGAAAATTGGAATTATTTTAGGAAAAATATAACCAATTAAAAATCCAGTAATTCCCAAAATAGAAACAGTGATGATTATCGGATACAAAAAGGTTCCAATAATTTTTTTTCGAAGTATTTCTTTTTTTCGAAGCTCATGGGCTAAATAATTAAGATTTTCATTTAAAGTCCCGCTTGATTCTCCGGCTCTAATAATATTAATTGTGAAATTACTAAACACCCCAGGACATCTTTCTAGACTAGTAGATAAAGATTTTCCATTTTTAATGTCGGCAATAATTTTATTATAGATGTTTACTTGTGATTTTGATTTTGTTTGATTTTTAATTAAATTTATACTTTCAACAATAGCGATATCTGATTGGATTAAAAATGATAATTTTTTTGCGAAGAGAGTTTGATTTTTATTAGATAATTTCAAATGAGAATAATTTCTTTTATTCTTATCTTTTAAAAAACATAATAAATATTTTTTATATTTATTCATAAACCATACGAAGTATTTCTTCAATAGTAGTAATTCCTGAGGCTACTTTATCAAATCCATCTAAAAGCATGGTGGTCATTCCATTTTTAATTGCAATTTGCTTGATCTCATTAGCTGACGCTTTACATAATATAGCTTGACGTATCTCTTCATCTACCACTAAGACTTCATTTATTACAACTCGACCACGAAAGCCAGTATTATTGCATAAATGACAACCTGTGCCTGTGAAAATTCTTTTTGTTTTTTCTATTTTTTTTTGAGGAATAATTTCACTTAACCTAAGATATTCTTCGTTTGTAATTATTTTTTCTTTTTTACAGTTTTGACAAATTTTCCTAACTAATCGTTGCCCGATAGCTAGACTCATGGTTGAAGCTACCAAGAATGGTTCTATTTTCATGTCTAATAATCTTGGAATAGTTGTTGAGGCATCATTAGTATGTAGAGTTGATAAAAGTAAGTGGCCAGTCAGAGCTGTATTTATTGCAATACTGGCTGTTTCGGTATCTCTAATTTCTCCGACCATAATGATATTTGGATCCTGTCTTAAAATAGAACGAAGGCCATTCGCAAAAGATAGTCCTGACCGTTGATTAACTTGTATTTGTTTAACATTATTAATCGCATATTCAATTGGATCTTCAATGGTTACAATTGATACGTCGTCTCTGTTTAACATTTTTATTAGAGTATAGAGAGTTGTGGTTTTTCCAGATCCAGTCGGTCCAGTGACGAGAATCATTCCAGTTCTATTTTTTATGGCCCGGGCTATTTTTAGTTGATCAGATTTATTAAAGCCAAGAGTTTCGAGTGTAAAATTTTCAGCGTTATCCGACAATAAACGAAAGACTACATTTTCACCGTGATAAGTAGGAATAATTGAAACACGAATATCGACACTTCTATTTTCTGAAAGCGTGTTTCTGAATCGTCCATCTAAAGCTGAGTAATGTTCATCGGTCCGAAGACCAGCTAAAATTTTTACTCGGGAAATTATTTCAGCATGAATCTCTTTAGGAAAAGAATATATATCTTCTAAAATGCCATCAGTTCGAAATCTAATTCGAATTGATTTTTCCAATGGATCAATATGTATATCTGAAGCATGGAGACTGAAAGCATGAGAGATTAGTTGGTCGATCAAATTAACGATTGATAGGTTGACCCCTTGGGTTAATTCTTTTTCGATAATTGTAGTAAATTCATTCATAAATTTAGATGAATTTAACTTCAATAATAACTCTAATAATATAACATGACATAATTATCTAATAAAGATGAAACTGTTATTAACGAGTGGATAAATTAACATATAATTCATAAGTGTGTTATACTTAAAAAGTGTAAAGGCACAGGAACAAAGTCGAGGTTTCAAGCAAAAATAATCTAAAATAATCTTATGATGACAGGAACAATCAAAACTCTTACAGATAAAGGATTTGGTTTTATCTCTCGCGAAGGCGAAGCTAAAGACCTATTCTTTCACTCTAAAGAGTTAGTAGGAGTTACTTTTGATGAACTTCAAACAGGAGACACAGTCTCTTTTGAAGTTGTTGAAAGTGAAAAAGGACCAGCGGCAACAAAAGTCTCACGCGTCTAATCCTAAAAATAAAACACTCTTATTGCCGACAGGCGATAGGAGTGTTTTATTTTTATATATAAATTGGATTTTTTAAATATTTGATGTATACTATAGAAAGTAATTTATTAATAATTAGTCGCCTTGGCATCAACGCTTTGGCGAAAAAATAAATATATATGGCCAAAAGAGCAACGTCACTTCATCCTCATAAAAAGTCTAAGCATTCAAAAAAGACAACAAAAAGATTAGCCGTTAAAGCTGTTATGTTGAAAAATAAAACAGATAAGAAAAAATCAATTGCAAAAAAAAGTAAATAAAAATGTAAAGAATTTTTTGGAAAAAACATACAGTTATAGCTGTATGTTTTTTGATTTCTGGATACTTTTTACCTATCAAAACCTATGGGATTAGAGAGGTAAAAAATTAATTTTAATTTTTGAGATCCCATAAAAATTCATATGCATGAAGTTTGACAGGATGATAGTTATGGTATAATTATAATATGAGTGCAGAAAAAGACATTCTTCAAT
>CAYRQO010000023.1:0-1443 GCA_964426515.1 uncultured Candidatus Saccharibacteria bacterium
TTGCGTGTCCTAATGTTTCAGAACGAACGGCTTTTTCAATTGCAAAAAATTGTGCTGCTTCTGATGGATAACCAATTGACTCAAGGATGATATTTCTTGTTCCGATTTCGCGAATAAGAATTTTGATACCTGTTCTTCCTTTATCGTCAGGTCTGACATCTTTTGGCAATGAAGTAATGTTTTGGAAAAGCTCTTTAGCAAAATCCAATAATGACACCTCTGCGCCAAGTCGAGTAAAAAAATCTTCTCTTTTCATTTTTTATAATTTTTGTTGAACAAATTTTTTCTATATGATAACATAATAGAAAATATTTGTCAAATTGCTCCGAACATGGGAGGATGTTCGAATGGCTATTCTAGGCAAATAAAAAAGCCACCTTTATTCAGTGGCTAATGTGTTGGTTCTATAATTCAGGTAAATCAACTTAACCTGTCACCCTTATACGTGATTATGAATACTTATCAAAAAATCTATCTTGTGCTTCGCGTTGTAACTTAGCCAAGTAAGCCTTAACTTCATCCATAAACTTTTCCTGCTCTCCAAGAACCATATATTTGGCAAATCTTTTAAGATGCCAAAAATAGAATCCGAAAAAAATTGGTATCTGAACTAACATGAAATAATTAAAAATATAATAAGGAAGAAAAGGGATTATATTCATATCATTTGGTATAAAAAACCAGCATGATATAAGAATCCACACCATAAAAGCAAACCCTCCCTGTAAAAATATTATCTTAAAGAGCTGAAATCTCTTATGACCTAAAACTCTAAGCGCTCTACTCTGAAGGTAATTCCAAAGATGTTCAGAAAAGGTTTCTTCGTTATCTTTTGTATGTACCCAGCGAAACGAATTTTCTTTTTCAATTGATTGAAGTAATTGTTTTTTCATTGAGATGAAAACCCTCTGTGGAAAAAACTTTAGAAGATAAATTATTACACCATAGGCAACTATGGACAGAACGATGAAAATAATTGTTGTTGTATTCATGGCTATTGATTTTATTGGTTTTCAAAAAAGACTTGAATCTCCTTTGAGAGCCAATAAAATCGTAATATCAAAGAACTACTACTCTTAATATAGTAGCATAAGTATAGTGTTATGTCAATATTTACGTAATACTCCGAACTTGTGATGATGTTCGAATATAAATTATTAACAAATAAAAAAAGCTACCTTTACAGTAGCTTATTATTTTGCCGACTCATTGAGGTAGTGGACTTCACCTGTCACCTTTATACGTGACGATTTAATTAAAAAAATTTTAAGAAGAAACCGAAAATGAAGGTTTACGAAAAACAGTAACCCAAGTGCTGCTGCCTCTTTTTTTCCATTTATCGTTTTTCTTGACCCATTTTTGTTTACAATGACAAGTATGGGTTTTTTTGTTTTTTGACAATTCAGGTAATTTAGAATCATCAAAATCCCTACACATATGACA
>CAYRQO010000023.1:1543-10341 GCA_964426515.1 uncultured Candidatus Saccharibacteria bacterium
TATTCTGTCAATAGCATTTGTGTGATAAAATATGCCGTATATGGAAAATAATAATAGTCAAATTAGTAATACGGTCTCTAAATCAAAATTTAAAAAGGGAGTTGAAAGTGTCTGGGATCTTATTAAATTTGCAATTATCGCTTTACTGATTGTTGTTCCAATTCGAATGTTCATCGCCCAACCATTCGTCGTTAGTGGCGAATCAATGTTCCCTACTTTTCATGATGGCGAATATTTAATTGTCGATGAGTTATCTTATAATGTTGGTGATCCAAAACGTAGGGACGTTATTGTTTTTCGTTATCCAAATGATACTAAAAGATTTTTTATAAAAAGAATTATCGGTTTACCAAATGAAGAAATAGTTATTAAAAACGGTAAAATTGAAATAATAAATAAAGAAAATCCTGATGGTTTTATTTTAGATGAACCATATATCAATGAAGATTTCGATACAACTTATTCCTATAAAACTGGAGATGATGAATTTTTTGTTCTAGGTGATAACCGAAATAGAAGCTCTGATTCTCGGGTTTGGGGAATACTTCCAAATAAATTAATTATGGGTAGAGCATATTTAAGACTTTTACCTTTAAAAAATATTTCATATTTACCAGGTTATTATAAAAAAGTTAAATAATAGATTTTATGGATAAGAAAAAAACAAACAGAGGACCCATCTCATCAGTTAAAGGTATGCGAGACATTGTGGATAATCAATATTATCATTTTCAGGGCTTCTTTGAAAAAGCCCAAGAAATTGCTGTTTATTATGGATTTAAACCAATCGAAACACCAATTGTCGAGCAAGAAGATGTTTTCACTTCTTCAATCGGAGTTGGCACTGATATTATAGACAAAGAAATGTATACCTTAAAAACAAAAGGTGGCGATCATTTGGCTCTTCGACCTGAGCACACCGCCGGACTCATGCGCAGTTATATTGAAAATGGTATGCAAGCTCTTCCCCAACCTGTCATGTTTTATAGTTACGGGCCAGTTTTTCGTCATGACAATCCTCAAAAAGGACGTTACCGTCAATTTTGGCAATTCGATATGGACGTCATTGGAAGTGATAAAAGTATTTTGGATGCCTTAGTCATCAAAACTGCTTGGACAATTTTATTAGAAGCTGGAGCCACAAATCTTTCAGTGGAAATAAATTCAATTGGTGATAAAGAATGCAGAGCTTCATATATTCGAGAATTAGTTTCGTATTATAAAAAAAATCTAAGCTCTTTGCCGGCCATTGATAGAGAGCGATTAAAAACAAATCCTCTTCGTATTTTAGACTCCAAAGAAGAAAAAACAATTGAACTAAATCAAAACGCCCCAGACACCCTTTCTCATCTTTGCCCTAATTGCAAAAAACACTTTAAAGAAGTGTTAGAGTACTTATAAGAAACAGGAATTCCTTACTCGATAAATAAATGTTTGGTTCGAGGTTTATCTTATTATACCCGAACAGTTATTGAAATTGTGGAAGAAGATAAAGAAACTGGTAAAAAAATGACCATCACCGCTGGCGGTAGATACGATTATTTAGGTAAACAATTGGGCAGTAAAAAAGATGTTTCAGCTGTTGGTATTTCGATTGGAGTTGATCGAATTATTGAGGCTCCATGGTTTGCCAAATTGACCCCAAGAATAATTAAAAAACCGAAAATTTATTTTATCCAACTTGGATTTGATGCTAAATTAAAATCTCTCAATGTTATTGAAATATTACGAAAAGGTAAAATTCCAATTGCTCAATCAATTTCAAAAGATAATTTAGGTGCCCAACTTGCGATTGCAGAAAAACTTGGTATGGAATACGCAATTATTTTTGGTCAAAAAGAAGCACTTGAAAATTCTGTCATCTTCCGTGATATGAGTAATCGTTCTCAAGAGACGGTCAAATTACCTAAATTGTTAGAATATATAAAAAATATTAAATAATCATATGGTTACAATTGTGCAAAATGGTGATAAAGTTTTACGCAAAAAATCAGTTGAGGTTCCAGTTGAAAGTATCACCAAACCAAAAATTAAAAAAATTCTCTCTGACATGTCGGAAGCTCTTCACTCTCAAAACGATGGTGTCGCGATTGCTGCTCCGCAAATAGGCTTATCACTTCGTATTTTTATTGTCTCAGGTAGAATTTTCGATGAGGATTTTATTCGAGGGCAAGTTCCACAAGATAAAAATTTATATAAAAAAGTTCGACATCCAGATTTAGTTTTTATTAATCCTGTTTTAAGTAAAATATCTAGAGATAAAAAACTAATGTCCGAAGGTTGTTTATCCGTCCGACCCGTTTATGGTAAAGTTCGAAGGGCCACTCGGGCAACAGTTGAAGCCTATGACCAACACGGAATTAAATTTACCAAAAATGCCAGTGGCTTACTTGCTCATATTTTCCAACACGAAACTGACCACTTAGATGGAATTCTTTTTATCGATAAAGCTAAAGATTTACAAGACATTTTTGTTCAATAATTATGAATAAATTAAATTTCGCATTCTTTGGAACTCCGTTATTAGCAAAAGAAACGTTAGATATTTTAGCTGAAAATGGTTATATTCCATCAATTATTATCACTTCACCAGATAAAAAATCTGGCCGTGGTTTAGAATTAAAAGAAACACCTGTTAGCCTTTGGGCCAAAGAACATAACATCAAATGTTTAAAACCTGAAAAAATTGATGATGAATTTTGCTTGCTACTTTCTAATTACTCCCTACTCCTTAACATTGTCGTCGCTTATGGAAAAATATTACCTGAGAAACTTATTCAAACTCCAAAATTAGGAACACTAAATATTCATTATTCCCTTTTGCCTAAATATCGTGGAGCTTCACCGCTTGAGGCTAGTCTTTTAAATGGTGATGATAAAACTGGAGTAAGTATTCAACAAATGGTTTACAAATTAGACAGTGGGCCAATATTAGCCTATAAAGAAATTCCAATTGAAGAAAAGGATAATAAAGAAAATCTAAAAAATAAATTAATTAAATTAGGAGCGGATTTGCTTTGTGATATAATCCCCTCAATTATAGATAAAACAATTACACCTCAAATTCAAAATGAATCGCAAGCTACTTACTGTACTAAAATTAAAAAAGAAGATGGTGAAATCAATATTGGAGGTGAGGCTAAAGAAAATTACAATAAATACCGAGCATTTTATGGCTGGCCTGGCATCTATTTTTTCACCACGAAACACAATAAAAAAATCCGAATTAAAATAAACGAAGCGAGTTATGAAGATAATTTATTTATTATCAAAAAGGTCACCCCAGAGGGTAAAAAGGAAATTAATTATAGTGATTTTTTAAGACAAAATTAATATTTAGAGGTAAAAGGATTTCTATCTGATATCCCCTTCAACATTTTTTTAACACTTGTCGCTCCTCTTTTATAGAGTGTTTGTTTACGATCTTTATTATTGGTTATTTGTCGAACAATTTCTTGTTTAGCTTCATCAATAGCCGCATATAAATCATCTTTTTCTGAAATAGTGTAAAATTTAACTCCTGAAATATCAAGATCAAACTCCGCCTTAAAAACATCTCCTTGTTTGTGATGGTTTGTTGTTTTTCCAACTTCAATGCGGGCAACTATTTCTCCATCTTTAACAAATTTTTTAATACCCGAAAGACGCTTATCAATATAATCATTAATCGCGCCCGTTAACTCCATATTTGTCGCTTTAATATTTGTATTCATATTTAAAAAGTTAAATTAATAATACTCACATTATACCAGATTTTCTGGTAAATTAATCGATAATATTTTACTAGGGTTTTGATGGCCACTTATTATACGGATATTTCTGATGGAAATTCCTAAATAGGAAGCTATTAGATCACAAACGCGTGTATTTGCCAAATTTCTTTCGGCTGGCTCGCGAACTGAAATCAAATAAGTATCCTTATTTTTCTTCTCGATTGTTTCTTTTTTGGCCCCAGCTTGAACCTTAACTTTAATATACATACTTATATTATAGCAAAAAATGAGTTATACTCTATGTATGTCTAAATTATTTAAATTTTTGAGAATTGTGTTGCTAGTGCTCTATATAATCGTAATTTTTTATTTAATGTTTAAAAATGAAAAAATTACAATATTATATAGCCTCCCAATCTGGCTTATCCCTTTAATATTTTTTGCCAGTGTTTTATATATAAGCTACCAATACATACATTTTAAAATAAAAGAAGATAAACTTGAACAAGAAATAATTTCTATTGTAAATCACACTTTTCGAACTCCTCTAACTAGCATGGGTTGGTATACAAAAGAATTAGAAAAGGATCTTCCACAAAATGAAAAATTATTATATCTACAAAATATAAATAATGGCGTTAATAAGATTTTAAATGTTGTTGATGTTTTAGTGGGCATCAAAGATGTTAAAAATACTTCCGGTTACTATTTCGAAGCAATATCTATTCGAGAAATAATTGAAAACTCAATCAAAAAAAATCGGGAAAAAATTAACAAAAAAAGTATTATCTTCCAAATACCAACACTTAAAGACATCCCTTTCTTAACTGTTGATCTAAAGAAAATATCTTTTGTTGTTGATACTGTTATAGAAAATGCTATTTCTTACACTAATCCAAACGGTAAAATATTGATTGATTGTATTTCACAATCAAATAAACTAATTATTTTTATCAGTGATACTGGGATTGGCTTGAATTTAAAAGATAAATTTAAAATTTTTTCTAAATTTTACCGAAGTAAAAGAGCCAAATTAATAAATACTGACGGAATGGGTTTAAGATTATATTTATCTAAACAAATAATAAAAAGGCATGATGGTAAAATATATGCCAAATCAAATGGCATAAACGAAGGTACAACTTTTTTTATTGAGTTGCCGTTTCGTAAATAAATTATTTTTTATTTATTAAAGCTTCTTTAATTTCTTTTATGTCTTTTTTTATTCCATCTAAGGCTGTTCGCTCTTTATGTATTTCTTCTTCTGTCTTTTCATCAATTCTTTTTTCTTTATTAAGTCCTGATATAATAATATTTTCTCCAATAAAAAAAGAAACAAAGAGTCCGGTCAAAACTGTAATTAAAATACCAAAGATTAAAGAGCCCCAACTTGATACTCCCCAATCATCTGAAATATGCCAAATACCTCGCCAAATTGAAACTATCCCCACACTACCAATAAGAGCATAAACAATTGGGTGATGAACCAATTTAATTCTGGCTTTATCTTCAATTCCATCTAAAACTTTATGAATTACATTAAGTATTTTTCTCATATTTTTATTCTATCATCTAAAAATCAAAATTCCAATAATTCCCAGAATTGTTAAATATATCAAGCAAGGAATAATCACTCCTTTTAAAACTTTAACTTCCCCGTTTTTTACTCCAGTGACCGCTTCCGCTGTTAAAATATCTGCCAAAGCTATCATATTCCCAGCCGCCGCTCCAACAACCCCTAATGATAAAATAATACTAGTATTTAATGATAAATTATTAGAAGCAATATTAAATAAATGGCCAAACATAATGTTTGAAACTGTCACACTACCGGTCATAAAAGCTCCAAAGGCCCCAATAAATGGAGTAAAGAAAGGCAACCAATTTGTTTCGAAACCTTTAGTAATTAAACTAATAGCCGACAAAAGACCACTTCCATTATTTCCAGTATTTATCATTATTTGAACCATAGCCAACATTGAAAAAACTACAAAAAATGGATGGACGGCTCCAGAAAATGCTTTCCTAACTGAGCAATAAATTATTTTAATTTTTTCATGCCATATTACCATCACAATTAAACCCGAGATAATAAAAATAAAACCAGGATTAAATAAATTAAATACTTGTTTAAATCCAACGTATAATGGTATTCCTAACTTGCCCAAAAAGAATTTTCCTAAAATTAACAAGATAATTAGTATCACATATGGTAAGAATGCTCTGTAAGCTGGCATAGTAGAATTTTCTATTTTTACATTTTCAATCAATGATAATTTTTCTTTTGGAACCAAAAATCCAAGTTTAACTGAAATAATGATTATTATTAAACCAAAAAGTGAACCAAGTATTGATGGAAATTCTTGACCCAGAAAAACAAAAATAAGAGATGGTACGACAAATATTAATCCTGAAAAAATTGCAAATGGTAAAGCTTGTAAAAATTCTTTTTTTCGATTCACTCTACCTATAGTTATTATCCAAAGCATAAAAATCGGAACTATAAAACCCACAAGGTTAAGAAGTGCAGCATAAAGTGGAACTAATGTTGTATTTAAACCAATAAAACCCATTTTGATTGGGGTTCCTGCTGCCCCAAAAACTCCTGGTACACTATTACCCAAAAGTCCAACAACTAAAGCTTTGATCGGCGTTAATCCAAGCCCAACTAGAAGTGGCACAGCAATCGCGGCAGGGGTACCAAAACCAGCTGTTCCTTCAATAAAACATTCAAAAAACCAAGCAATAATTATTATTTGAATTCTATAGTCAGTAGAAATGTTACCCAAATAATGTGAAATATTTTTTATTATTTTTAAATCTTTTAAAATTTCAAGAAAAAATATTGCGCCAAATATAATTATAAAGATATCAAGTGCCACAAAAAATCCCTTGCCATAAGAAAGATACAAAAACGATGGGAATATTTGCCAATAAAAAATAGCTAAAATAGTATAAAGGGAAAGAGTAATTACAGAAGTCCAAAGTAATGGTATCTTTTTAACAAATAAAAAATATAGGAAAACTAAAAAAGGGAAAACTGCTAAAAAAATTGGAAGATTATTCATTATATTCAACATAATAACATATTTGTTTTATAATTTCTATTTAAATTTTTGCCTATTTATCTATTCAATACTTCTCTAGTCTTAGGTCCAACAATTCCATCTGTGGTTAAATTATTAGCTTTTTGATACTGCTTCAAGGCCTTTTCAGTTAGCGGGCCAAAAGTATTAATCGGCGTTAAAATCTTTAGATAACCAGCAGTGACTAAGACTTTTTGTAATTCTCTGACCTCAAGATTAACTGAACCTTGTTTTAGATTTTGAGTGAAGTTGTATTTAGAGACACCGAGGACGCCACCTGTCTCAAGGGCTCCGATATCAGGAGCAATACCATTGTAAGGTAACCCAACATCGACACCTGCATTGATGGCAGGACTGCCTGCTTGAAGATGAAAATCGGTAGAGGAGACAAAAAGTGGGTTTTGTTGAGAATTATTGGCTAGAGGAATGTTATTTAAGTATGTATAGTCCGTGAGTATACCAATATTGTTTGGTCTAAAATATGGGAATATATTATAGTTAGCGAGATTGTACGAAAGATTATTTTCTATGTGCAAACCATCAATTTCACCATTATTTGTTACAAAAACCGGAGCTTGGTTGGTATGATTAACCATAATATTATTTTTTATATTAAGATTCTTTAATTCTCCCCCATCGGTGGAACCCTCTCTCCCAACCGATATGTCGAAGGCCATCGTGCGAGACGTCACATCTGAAACTATTGTATTATTATAAATATATATATCAGAGACAATGTTTCCTACTTTTTCAACTTGGATACTCAAAACAGAAGAGAAAATTCCACCTCCCCATCCAGCATTTTCTATCAAATTATTATAAATACTAATTCTTTGTAGCGTACAGACATTAACTGGAGAGTCGCCAATTGAGATAGCTCTCGGAAAATTTAAGAAATGATTATTATATATAATTACATCTTCTGTATAAAATGATTCAATAACAATTGCAGTCTTTCCATGAAATGAATTAACCCCGTGATCAGAAATTGGTTTGAAGAAGTTATCATAAATGGACCAAGAATAGTCATAATCTCCTTTATAGCTATGACCATTTAAAGGATCCCCGCCTCCAGCATCAACAGCAGTATCCCCTCCATAAAATTCATTATTATATATCTCCACCCCTCCTTCAACCTCCCAAAATTCTAAGTGAAAATTCCATCCTGTTGGTTGACCATTATATGTCCCATAAGATAAATCAATTCCTTCATAGTCAGGTTTATATGATACATTATTATAATATTTAATATTTTTAAAATGTCCGCCACCGGCATTAATAATATTACCATTATGACCTTCTGCTCGACTATTTGAAGTTAATATATTGTCATGAATTAACATATCACTTTGCGCTGTCATTAAAATTGAGCCGCCGCCTGCCACGGTACCATGTGCATCTCCACAATTTGTAATCACTGAACCATAAAGTTCATTACCATCATCATATAAAAATGGACCATTACTCGAGTCATATGCACTTGGTCCGTAAAAGGATACCCCGTTTTTAAAGAAATCAACAATTGTGACACTGTGTATTTTAACATTACTTCTCTTCTTAACTAGGATACCAGCAGAACCTTGAAGATTATCCCCATCTAATTTAATATTGCTGATTGTTTGATTACCATTCGTTGAACCAGCGGCCAAGCTAACAAGAGATATGGAAGCGGTGGTTAGAACTCCAGTGTTTGGTGTCGTATAACGACTCTTAATCACAGATGTCACACCGTCACCATTTATGTTTACTCCAATAGCGAGATTACAGGCTTGTGTCTCTATATATGTACCTGATAAGACATGGATGGTATAACCTGGTGTCGTAACTGAATTACAGGCTTTATAAAGTGAGGCCCAAGGATTTTCAATACTTCCATCTCCTGTGGTATCACTACCACCGTTTTCAATGTAAAAAGTTACATAGACATCAACTGTATCATTAAGTGAAGTTGAAACATTCCCCGCTGCATCTTTAGCCCAAGCGTATAAAGTTTTGGAAC
>CAYRQO010000024.1:0-10052 GCA_964426515.1 uncultured Candidatus Saccharibacteria bacterium
TTTTAAGCTATATTTTATAATGGTTATTTTTTGGAGGTTAGTAGAAGTTCGAACCCATGATATAATATTTTTATGTCATACAATAAAAATAATAAATTACACATAGTTTCTGTGGTTGCAGTTATTAGAAATAGCGAAGGTAAATATTTGGTTCTGAAAAGATCGGAAAGAGAAATCGCTTATCCTGGTATGTATACATTTCCTGGTGGAAAAGTTGAAGACAATGATACTGTAGAGGAAACTCTATTGAAGGAAGCAAAAGAAGAAGCAAATCTAGATTTGAAACCTGGGAAAATTTTGTTAAAAGATAAATCTTTTATAAGACCTGATGATCAAACGGTTAAAGTATTTTCCTATTTATGCGAAGTAGAAAATTCTGACAATATTAAAATCAGTGATGACTTTACAGATTACAAATGGGTATCGTTTGAAGAGTTGAATGATATCTCGCATGTTGGTATAGAAGATGAATTACTTCAAGCCGACAAGTTATATAAACTTAATATACCGTTGGAAACTTTAAATACTAAAAGTATAAAAAGCTAATTCCGACAAATTGTTGCTATTCGAACATCGTCCCATGTTCGGAGCAAAATTTTTAACCATAGTTTATAATGGTTATTTTTTGTATCCTATGTGGTATTACGAACTAGTGATATAATTTGAAAATGAAAAATTTAGAAAATAAAAAATTTTGGGATAAATCTACTAAATTATTAGTTTTTTCTAACATAATAACTATTATTTTTGCTTTATTAGAAGGATGGAATTTAAATAATGTCCTATGGGTGTATTGGTTTCAAAGTGTAATAATTGGATATTTTAATTATAAAAGAATATTAAAACTTGAAAATTTTACAACAGAAAATTTTACGATAGATAACCAACCTGTTAGTCCAACAGAAAAATCAAAAAAACAAGTTGCTGATTTTTTCTTAATGCATTATGGTTTTTTTCATCTTATTTATTTTATTTTTTTAGTTGGTATTTCTAGTTCTTCTTTTAATAATTATTTAGGATTTTCTCTTGCAATTGGCACGCTATCTTTTATTGCTTCTATTTTTACTTTTTATTATAACCACAAAACTTCATTTGAAACTAATTATCAAGAAGATTTAAGAGGCAAGGTAAATATTGGGACTTTAATGTTTATGCCTTACGCAAGAATTATACCAATGCATTTAATAATTATTTTTGCTGGTAATTTTACATCAAGTAACATTAATATTTATTTAAATAGTATTACGGTTCCTATATTTTCAACTCTCACTATGCTATTTTTCTTATCATTAAAAACAATAGCAGATGTTATTATGCATAAGGTTGAACATAATTATTTAAGAAAGAATATTGCAGAGGGAAGTCCTGAGATGGTCATAAAAAATTAAAACAAATTAATATTCAACAACTTTTTAAACTCTCCCAAAGAAACGCTAGGATAAGGGAACACCTTCTCCCATTTAATTGTTCGTAAGTTATCCTTCCAAGCTAGCAAAATTTATGCCATATTTTACAATGGTTATTTTTTGTACCTTAGATAGGTTACGAACTTGTGATATAATATTTAATATGAATTTTAATGAAAAAATGGAAGGTCCGACAACTCCTGGAACTAAAATACAGACAGAGAAATTTGTAATTAAATCTCGTTTTTTGAACAAGCTTTTTTGGGTAAAACCAGATTTAACAGAAATAATTAAAGTAATAGATTTAAATTCAAAGGCTGAGAGGGAAATTGGAGATGAGGTTTTTTCAAGTGGCAGATTTTTGGAAAAGGGGGTAAAAGGTATTATAAAAAACTTTAAAGATGATACTTGTTATATAGGAGTGGAATGGGAAGACGGAACAACTTCTTTTGTAAAAGATAAAGATTTGATGGAAGTGTATGGGGATGAAAAATTAGAAAAAGATTTCATAATTAAAAAAGGAATTGAGGTTTTCAATACTGTATATGCTATGGCATTAGAACAAGGAGATAATAAGCTTGCAAGAAGAATACTTGGATTTAAAAGAGAAATAGGAAATGCAGATTTAAAAATGGATGACCTTTTATATACTATAAAAGAGTGTCAAAAATTTATTGATAAGAATAAGAATTAGAATAAATTTAATCTTTAGATATAATTAAAAATATGGGAAATTTTGAAAATAGCAACAATTCTTTAGAAATAAAGGAAAAAGATAAATTTGAATCGCAAGATTCAGTGTATTTCAAAATAACATTTTCTAATAAAAAGTTAAGAGATTTGATGTATTTTATACAACAAGAGGGTATAGTTTCGCAAAACTCATTTACCGTACAAAACTTACCAGAAAGAACTTTTCATTTATGGGTAGATAAAGAAGATGAAGAAAAAATTAATAAATGGTTAATAGATAATAACTAATTTTATATCATCTCATAATTTCTACTCGAACATCGTCCCAAGTTCGGAGCCTCGATATCTTTTAGATATCTTTTGATATCTCCATTCGAACATTATCCCAGGTTCGGCTCATTATTGACAAATAAATTATTTGTGATATACTTGAAACAGAAAGGAAAGTCCTATTGGAGACGAATTGTGGAAATAATTTCACTCTCGATCAAAAAAGGTAAAAAAATGCACATTTACTTAAAAAAATCAGACGAGCTTGAAAAAGCTATTGTAAGACTTACTCATAAGTCTACAGAAGAACACTTGTTTAACCAAACAATATGGGATTATCAAACAAACCCGTATCTTTCGGAAGTAGTTGATGATTTTGAGATCTTGAATCAGAATCCAGTTTTGGAACCATTTTTTCTGAAAGCAACTTCGATTAGTTTTCCAAAATTTGGTAATTTGATTGGACAATCTATTCTTTGTCGTTCATATGGCATTTATCATTTAGGTAAAGCAACTGCAGAACTAACCCCATCAGCTTCAGAAGAAAAATCTCGTTATTGGTTAAAAATTGAAACATCTACCTGGGAAGGAATTGCAGATATGAAGATTTTGAAAGAAAGATTATGGGCTGGAACAATTGCACCCACTGTTTTGTATGACAGAAATCAACAGAAACAGAACATCTTTCAGGTTCTTGCGGAAATTTTAAGCATGCACAGTTTATCTCCGATTAAAAGATTCTTACTAGCAATGAGATTAACTTCAGCAAGCTAAACACTAATTTAACTCATCAAAGTACAGGGAACTCACCCAATTTCTTTGGTGAGTTTTCTTTTTCATATTCTTTTATAAAAGCTCCAACTTCCTCCCAAGTTCGGAGCAAATGAACTTTGTGAATATTGTGAACTTCATATTGAGGGTTATTTTGTGTTTGAGATAGGTTACGAACTTGTGATATAATTATAATATGATAAATCAACAATTGTTAGATTTTATTAAACAGCAATCTTTAAAAGGATTTAATAGAGAAAATATTACTAAAGAATTATTAGCTAGTAGTTGGACTCAAAAAGATATTAATGAAGCCTTTGAATTTATAGAAAAAAATTCAACAGATATAATTTCTAATCAATCGGTTCCCCTTGATTTAGAAAAAAATAATGTAATTAAAAAAACAAATCGTTTAAATTTTTATTTTTCCACATTGATTATTATGGGTATTTTAACCTATATACTTACAATTGTTTTAGCTTCTTTTTGGATGCTTCTGATAATTCCAATTCTATATGTTGTAATGATTTTAATTACAATGATTATTTTTATAATTTATGAAATTAGACACCCAATTAATAATGTATATGATGAAAATAAAATAAAATCTATTTACAAAAAATTTATTATAATTTCTAGTATTTTGTTATTGTTTACAGTGATAGCTAGTGTTTTTTATTTTGGTCCAATAATTAAAAATTATAATACCCTCAAAACGCTTGAATCAATCAATTACGAATCTCCCTTCGGTCCTAATTCTCCTGTTGGAGGTAAGCCATCTCTGGGATCTCTTTTAACAGATAAAATTGCCTTACTAATGTACGCAGTGTTAATTTTTAGTTTGTTTTCGTTGTTTCTATCTCTAAAAAAGAAAGAGATAACTAGAGTTGTTTTTGTTATTTTAATTCCATTATGTATACCTATTGTATTTATTACATTATTTTATGGTCCTACTAAATATAGTGAATTTATAAACACAAAGGTTAATAAAGCTACTGATATAGTGACAATAGAAAAAGCACGCGAAATGAAAGATATAAGTATTTGTGATAAAATAACAGATCCCAGTATTTCCTATCAGTGTATTTCTGCTGTAGCGCAAGTTATAGACATAAATTTTGATAAATGTTCAGAAATTTTAGTAAACCCAGTTGATATTGGAGATTGTCAATGGAAAGCAATAAAAAAGATGCAAAATCCTACTGCCGAACTTTGTAAAAAAATTAATACTTATTCTGGCAATAAAGATATTATAGATGAGTGCCATTCAATCTTTGCGATAAAAAATAGTGATTTGTTTGAATGCTCTTTAATTAGTGATACTCCAAAATTAAGATCTAATTGTTATGCTGAAATTATTAAAAAAACAAAAAAATCAGAAGAATGTAGAAAGGTTGATAAAATGCAGATTCATACTTGTTTAAACGCATATGTAAGTGTAACAGGTGACACAAGTGTATGTAGTAGTTTTGACTCAGTCTGTTATCGTATAGCGGCAGTTTTTAAAAAAGATAAAAGTCTATGTTTATCTAAAGATAAATATTGTCCATGCTCCGTTGATACAGGGGATTCAAGTGGAAATTGTTATAAAGGAGAATAAAATAACTACTATTTTTCTATTATACTTATTCGAACATCAACCAAGGTTGCAACTTCACTCTTGCTACGTCGGTATACAATCGGAGCAAAATTTTGAACTATATTTTACAATGGGTATTTTTTGTATCTTAGTAGAAGTTCGAACCCAAAAGGGAAGAGTGTGCTTCAATGTTGAATCTACCTTACAAGATATTGACACTCATTTTGTTTGGATGTAATGTAAAGAAAAATATCAACATTCATTTAAAAAATCAGTTATGATACGAATTGAAGATGATTTGGCAATTATTGAGTTTAAAAAAGGTCCTGCTACTAATGATGCTGAAAATTGCGTAAGACTGGCAATGGAAGTATTAAATCTTAGTAAAAGTTTTTCCTCAGTTATTAAAAATGGAAAAAACCCTGGGAAAAAAATGAACAAGACTGGACGTATTCGCATCGGGATACAAAAGTTCGTAAACAAAACGGATGTGACACCTAAAATCATTGATGAGCTTATCTGCTCTATTCGTGAAGGCAAACTGAAAAAAATTAACGCACAAATTGGAGGTAGTGAAATAGAATTATCTCCCAACAATGATGTGCCAGGAGTTATTGCGAAACTCCTTATGCAAAAAAGTATTTAATAATTCGACCGTCTTTTAACAAAAACCGTTAAAGGGCGGTTTTTTATTTGTTCTGCATTACACTCATTCGAACATCATCCCAAGTTCGCCCGCCTAGACTCGATGTCTAGTCGAGGCTGGGAGCAAGAAACTTTGGTAAATTTTATCGATACTCTTTTCAGTCTTGAATTGTAGATACTCGAAATTTTTGTATAATTTATATATGAAAGATATTACACTCAAAGCCCAATGGCTTATTAAGGCGCCTCTTGTGGAGGTCTTTAATATAATGACTGACTTTGAAAAGTGGCCAGAGTATTTTCCGAAAGTTGCTGAATCTATACAAGTCTTGAAGCGTGAAGGAAATTATTTGGAAATGAATGCGACAGTTAAATCTTTCGGCAAAAAGTTTTCAGTAAAAATGAAATATCAAATCCTCCCTGGAAAGGGCTTCATTTCAGATAATGAAAATCCTGAATTTGGAACTTCTGGTCACGAAGAGTTTTTACTCTCTGAAAGCTTAGAAGGAACTGTGATCGATTACACCTATCAAGTTGCCATTCATAAACGCTGGCTACGTATAGTGGCAAAACCACTTATTAGTTGGTTTTCGATGAGATACTGGCAGAAAGCCGTCATAGATATATTAAGAAAAAAACTTGAGAAATAAAAGCCAGAGTATTTCCGAGACTCCAAACTATTAGATTGTGATATACTACAATTATGCAAAAAATAGCAACAAGGGTTTTTATTTATTCATCGATAGTTTTCGGGATTATTGGTATTTTGGTAGTTGTTACTGCTTCGGGACCAGATACACCAGATTCAAATATAAGTGAAGTATTTATTAGACTTTTATTCGCAACAGTTTTTGTTATCCTTCCTTCATTTGCATTGAGTTTGGCTGGTAAGTATCTGAAAGACAAATCATAATTTTTGATTCAATAATTGAATGCCCAATAATTCTAAAAATTTATTTCTTCATGCAGACGGAGACTCGTTCTTTGTGTCTTGTGAAGTATCACAACACCCAGAATATAAAGGTATGCCAGTTGTCGTTGGAGAAGACAGAGGAATAGCAGTGGCAATGAGTTATGAAGCAAAGAAACTTGGAGTCACTCGTGGAATGCCTGTTTTTCAAATCAAAAAACAATTTCCTAAGGTAATTATTCTTTCTCACCACTTTGATTTATATAATAGAATTTCAAATGATGTTTATAATATTTTCTCATCATACCTTGAGCAAGTTGAAGCTTACAGTATTGATGAATGCTTTATGATAGTTAAACCATCAGATATAAAATATGCAGGTAGCCCTGAAAAACTTGTTGGTGCAATTAAAAATGAAATAAAAAATACAGTTGGTGTGACATATTCATTTGGACTTGGTAGAACAAAATCACTTGCCAAAACTGCTTCGAAACTGGATAAACCGAATGGTATGGTTTTACTTTTAAATGAAAATGATGAAGAGAAAGCTCTTAAAAAGACAAATATAGAAGATATTTGGGGTATTGGCCGGCAAACCGTACCAAGATTACGTGATATGGGAATAAAGACAGCATACGATTTTGTTCATTATCCTGATGAACCTATAGAGAAATATTTTCCTTTGCCACTTTATAATCTCAAAAAGGAACTTAGAGGGGAATCTATATTAAAAATTGATTTTGAACATGATCAAAGAGATCAAAAATCAATTCAATCAACTTTAACTTTTAAACCTGCATCAAATGATTCGAAAATAATTTTTGCAGAACTTTCTGAAAATGTTGAAAGAGCATGCGAAAGAGCAAGAGAACTTAATCTTGTGACTAATTCAATTTCATTTTTTGTTAAAAATACTGCAATGTTGCACAGAGTAGGTGAAAGTCACTTATCCGAATATACAAATAATCCGAGTATAATCTTAAATGCAATTGAAACAGTATTTAATCAATTATTAGAAAGTGATGAGAAGATTCGTTCAACCGGAATTACGTTGCAAAATTTATTACGCCGAGAAAAAATACCCGCCGATCTTTTTGGATTATTAGATAAATCTGAATCAAAAAATATTATCGAAGAAGTGGGGGACAAGATAAGAGAAAAATTTGGACAAAATTCATTGAAGCATGCCTCTTCACTTAAGGGTAGTGGTAGGAAAAGAGGGAATTCATTCCCAAAACTACATTGATTTTCTAATTTTTCGCAAATAGAATTTTAATTTTTAAATGCTATAATATATCTATGAAAAATGAATACAAAGAAGAGTTTAAGGTTTCAGGAGAAGAAGTCTTAAAAAAAGTTAAAAAAATTATCAAGGCAGGCAATGCTCGTAAAATAATTATTAAAAACGAAAATGAGAAAGAAATAATTTCTATCCTGCTTAATGTTGGAGCAGTTGGGGCTATTCTTGTCCCCGCATTAGCTGCAATAGGCGCTGTTGCCGCACTTCTAACTAAATGCACCATTGTTGTTGTTAAAAAATAGATATAATTAAAATCTTTAATTATTCAATCAGTCTTTAATATAAACTACTAAAGGAGGGTTTTTTCATTTAACATGAGTTAGATTGTATGTGGTATAATAAATATATTATGGTTAAGAAAAATTTTATTTTATATACAAGAAATTTTATTTTTGGTTCCGAGGATAGTTTGGTTTCTACGGTTGGATTATTGGCTGGTGTTGCATCTGCTGGTGTTGGAAGGAAAGAAATAATAATTTCGGGGATAGTTTTAATTTGCGTAGAAGCTTTTTCTATGTCAGTTGGAAGTTTTTTATCTGAAACAGAGACTGAAGAATCTACTTCTGGCCATGTTCAAAAAAATAGTAATCCAATAGTAGCTTCTATTATTATGCTTGTATCGTATATTGTCTGTGGATTGATTCCACTTTCTCCTTATTTTTTTATGGAAATCAAACAGGCTTTTTGGTGGTCTATAATAGCTAGTATAATTTTTCTATTTATTTTAGGATTTATAAGTGCAAAAATTTTAAAGATTAAAGTTTTGAAAACTACCTTGAGAATGACAATTATGGGTGGATTAGCTATTGGTTTAGGTGTTATCGTCGGTTTAATTATGAAATAAAAATTATAAAATATGAAAAAAATATTAGTGACAGGAGCATTGGGGCAAATCGGTTCAGAATTAATCCCTGAACTTAGGAAAAAATATGGCAAAGAAAATGTTATTGCTGTTGGTCACCACAAAGAACCAACAGAAGAATTTAAAAACTCGGGTCCATTTGAAAATGCTGATTGTCGCAATAAAGATGAGATCAAATTATTGATTGAAAAATATAGCATTGATACTATTTATCATTTGGTTGGCGTTTTATCAGCTGTTGGTGAAAAAAATCCTAATTTAGCTTGGGATGTAAATATGAATGGCTTAAAAAATATTTTAGATTTAGCGGTAGAATATAAAATTGAACGACTTTTTTGGCCAAGTTCAATTGCAGCCTTTGGTCCAACTACTCCACTTGAAAATACACCACAGACAACAATTCTTGAACCAACCACAATGTACGGAGTGACGAAAGTTTCTGGAGAATTATTGTGTCAGTATTATTATATTAAATACGGTTTAGATGTTAGAAGCTTAAGATACCCCGGAATAATTTCTTGGAAAACACCACCTGGCGGGGGGACAACTGATTATGCTGTGGCCATATATTATGAAGCAATAAAAAATGGAAATTATGATTGTTTTGTGAAGGCTGATACTGTTTTACCGATGATGTATATGGATGATGCAGTTCGGGCAACTCTGAAATTAATGGAAACAGAAAAAGAAAAAATAACTATTAGGACGGCTTATAATTTAACGGCTATAAGTTTTTCGGCTCAAGAACTTGCTGACAATGTGGCTAAACATATCGATAATTTTAAATGTACATTTAGTCCAGACGCAAGGCAAAAAATTGCAGACTCTTGGCCTAAAACAATTGACGATAGTAAAGCAAGAAATGATTGGGGCTGGCAACACCAATTTGATTTAGATAAAATCTCTCATGAAATGATTAAAAATTTAAAAAATAAGGTTTATAAGGTTACTTAATTTTATATATTTATATAGATTGTTTGTTTATAAAGTGATATAATTATTTTATGTTTGGTTTTCTTTATCAAAATTTCAAAAAAGGAATTGAAAAAGTAACTAATAATCCTCAATTAATATATACAATTGTCGTGGCGATTCTTATCGTCGGTTCTTTTTTCTTGATGTCGGAAAGATTTATTAAGATTGCTAATGATGCTCAAGAGCGCTTAATTAACGTTCGTATAGGATCTTTACAAGACGCTTTTGTTTCTTTTGCTGGAGATAAAATTGATGATCCATTATATTTAAATAAAAAAATACAAGAAATAATAAATACAAATGAAACTATAAAGAATTTTCAAGTTATCAAGAAAGAAATGATTATAGCGGAAAACAATGAACCGGTATTTTCTTATCAAATTATTGCTTCAAATAATAAAGAGGAGATTGGTCAAATTGATGAGGAAGTAGCATTTTTATTTACTCTAGCTTCAAGTGATCCAACTCACTCAATCACTATTCCAATTGTTGAGGGTTCAGAAAGATTATTTAAGACAACGAGAGCTATTACTGACCAAGTTGGAAATACACTTGGGGTAGTAGTTACGACCCAAACCTTATCTCTGGCCGATGTTGCGATTGAAAATAGTATTAAAAATAGTCGAGTTTTACTTTTGATT
>CAYRQO010000025.1:0-9854 GCA_964426515.1 uncultured Candidatus Saccharibacteria bacterium
AAAGAATAATAATTTCAGGATATCGTAATTTTACACGAAGTGGATTCACTTCCTTAGCTAGTATCTTAGTCATGACAATTACACTCTTTGTAATTACTTCTTTAATTCTTATTCAAGTTGCCCTCAATTCATCGCTTAATGATATAAAAGAAAAAGTCGATGTCACAGTTTATTTTGTTTCTGATGCCGACGAATTTTCAATTAAAAATATTGAAGAAGCTTTAAGTAAGTTACCCGAAGTCAGAGAGGTTACATATACTTCTGCCGAGCAAGCTCTAAAAGATTTTAAAGAGAGGCATTCAAATGATTACTTAACACTCCAGGCTTTAGATGAACTGAACGATAATCCACTTGGGGCTTCGCTTAATATTAAAGCCAAAGATCCATCTCAATATGAAAGTATTTCGAAATATTTTGAAAGTGACGATGCCGTATCGATTGGGGCCTTAGATTCCATTGATAAGATTGATTATCATCAAAACAAAGTTGTGATTGATAGATTGACTTCTATTATTGCTGGAGCTCGTCGGCTTGGACTTGTTGTCTCAATTGTTTTAGTCTTAATTTCTTTGATAATTACTTTCAGTACTATTAGATTAATCATCTATATGTCACGTGACGAAATAAGCGTTATGAAGCTTGTTGGAGCCGGAGGACGATTCATTCGTGGACCTTTTATTGTTTCAGGTGTTTTGGTTGGTATAATTTCAGCGGTCACCGCGGGTATTATTTTTATTCCAGTTTCGATTTGGTTAGGGAATCAAATGACTGATTTTATTGGTATAAATTTATTTACTTACTATAAATCAAATTTCCTTCAATTATTTATTATCATGCTCGCCTCGGGTGTCACGATTGGTAGTATTTCAAGTATTTTTGCTATTCATCGTTATTTAAGAAAGTAATCTTATGATCAAACCTCGAAAAGAAATCAGGAAAAAAGTATTTAATCCCAAATATATTTTTATAGTTGGAGGAGTCATGTCTTCTGTTGGAAAAGGAATCACAGCTGCCTCTATTGGTAAAATCTTACAATCTCGTGGTTATCATATCGCTAATTTAAAAGCTGATATGTATGTAAATCTTGACGCTGGAACAATCCGTCCAGCCGAACACGGGGAAGTCTTTGTGGGCGAAGATGGTGTTGAGGCCGATCAAGATTTAGGTAATTATGAACGTTTTGTTGGTCAAACTAGTACCCGAGAGAATTATATTACGACTGGTCAGATTTATGCTGAAGTTATAAAACGTGAACGTAACTTAGAATATGGTGGGGAAGACGTCGAAGTTTATCCAGATATTCCGAAGGAAATAATTAGACGTATCGAATCATGTCAGAAAAAAAATAAATCAGATGTTACCATTATTGAATATGGTGGAACGGTTGGAGAATATCAATTACTTCCATTTTTGGAGGCGACCAGAATGATGAAATCAAAAAATCCTAGTGATGTCTTTGTTGTTTTAGTCAGCTATTTACCAACACCAGCAATTTTAGGAGAACAAAAATCGAAACCAACTCAACGAGCTATTAATGATTTACATTCTATGGGGCTTAATCCAGATTTTGTTATTTGTCGTTCAGATCGTCCAGCATCCTTAGATATAAAACAAACTATTAGTAATGTTTGCAGTCTGCCAATAGAAAGAATAATTTCGGCTCCAGATGTATATTCTATTTATGATGTACCGGTAAATTTTGAAAAAGAGAATCTCGGATCCACTTTACTGAAGGTTATAAGTTTGCCAGCTCACAAAAAAGATATGATTGAATGGACAAAACTTGCTAGTAAAATAAAAAATATAAATAAAGAAATAAATATTGGTATTGTTGGCAAGTATTTTAATTTTAAATCATGTAAAGATACATATATTTCTGTTATTGAATCAATAAACCACGCTGCTTGGACACTTGATTATAAGCCAAACATTATCTGGCTTGATTCTGAAGAATATGAAAAAAATGAGAGTAAATTAAAAGAACTTGATAAATTAGATGGTATTATTGTTCCTGGTGGTTTTGGCAATCGGGGAACTGAAGGAATGATAAAAGTTGCTGATTATGCCCGTCGAAAAAATATTCCATACTTTGGTTTATGTTTAGGAATGCAAATCATGACAATTGCTTACGCTAGAAATGTTGTTGGACTAGAGAAAGCCAATTCTTTTGAACTTGATTCAAAAACTCCTTATCCTGTCATTGCGACAATGGAAGATCAAATTGAAAAAATTAAAAGTAAAAATTATGGTGGAACAATGCGTCTTGGAGCATATCCAGCAAAATTATTAAAGGGTAGTGTGGCTTTTGGGGCATACAAGACAGATTCTATTTCTGAGCGTCATCGCCATCGTTATGAAGTCAATAATGATTATCGCCAAGCACTTGAAAAAGCCGGTTTAGTTTTTTCAGGACTTTCACCTGATGGTAAACTTTGCGAAATCGCCGAATTGCCGCAGAAAGTCCATCCATTTTTCTTGGGAACCCAATTTCATCCAGAGTTTAAATCAAGGCCTTTGTCACCTCATCCACTTTTTACCGCTTTCATTAAAGCTTGTCTAAAAAATAAAAAGAAATAAAAAATCCCCCAGAAGGGGATTTTTTATTTTAATGAATCAGATCCGTTTCGGATTTTACTCTTTTTGATAATTTCCAGAATTTCATCCTCATCATCTGTAATCACATATATATTTACATCTTCTTGGCTAACAGTTTTATATCTTTCTAATAGATTTTCTTTAATTACTTTATCAATTGGGTTCCAAAAATCAGACCCGAAAAGAATCACGGGAATATTTCCAGTCTTTTTAGTTTGTTCAAGAGTTAAAATTTCAAAAAGCTCATTGAGGGTTCCAAAGCCCCCAGGACAAAAAACACAGACCTCTGTTGAATAAGACATAGCAGATTGTCGAGTGAAAAAGAAATTGAAAGGTATTTCATCGGTGATATAAGGGTTATTTATTTGTTCATTTGGTAGTTTAATCGTTAAACCGATAGAAGTACCACCAGCCTCAAAAGCTCCTCTGTTTGAAGCCTCCATGATTCCAGGGCCACCACCAGATAAAACAGCATAGCCAAGCTCCTTGCTGATTCTATAGCTTAAATTTCTAACTTTTTCGTAATAAAGTTGACCTTCTCGAATTCGAGTTGAACCGTAAAAAGTCACAGATGGATTAAATTTATTCACTCTATCTATTCCATCATGAAACTCATTTTGAATCATTTTCAATTTTACCTCATCTATATCTAATCCATTAATTTTATCATTCATATAAGGGCTATTGTAGCTTATATTTAATACTTTTTCAACCCATTTCCAATTGTTTTTCTGTTGTTTTGTGGTACTATTTGGGAATTGGAGATTTTTTGCGGGTTCGTCTAATGGTAGGACACATCCCTCTGGAGGATGGTATTGGGGTTCGAGTCCCTGACCCGCAGCCAGTTTGAGATAGGTTCGGATTCCAAGAAGAATAACTATAATGAATCAATTTTTATTTTATGAAAGATTTAAATGAAGAAATAAAAAAGCATAATCAAGAATTTATCGAGCATATTTTAGAACACGATGAAACCGCTATTGTGTTGAAATCACATCTTTACCTAGAAGAACGTCTTAATAAATTTATTAAGACGAAAATTAAAAATCCAGACTATGTTTTAGGGGAAACTTTTTTTCGTAAGTGCAATTTTTTGTATTCGTTAGGAATAATAGGAGAAAATGTATTAAACGGATTATTAACATTGAATTCGATTAGGAATAGTTTTTCTCATGAATATAAATATAAAATAACAAAAACGGATTTGGAGAAGATTAAAAATCTTTTTATTGATGGAATAATGATGACACCACCACCAAATATTCCCAAATTCCCAAGAGCAAAAGAAGGATTAGAGTATTCAAGTGCTGTAAGTAATTTTGTCCTTATTTTGGAATTACTAAATGGTGCCGAAAATCCCATAGAAATTGATATTTTAACAAAAGTAACAAATAAAGTTTCAAATAGGCATAAATAAATATTATTCCGAAGAGGGTCAAAATGGCAGAATTGAAACAGCAAATAAATCCTTGTGGGTAAGGTATGAAAATATCCAAATCCGATAAGGTCAGCAAATAAGAGTTAGCTCAAATATAAAATATGAAAAATGAAGACCTTGATTTATTTCTTGAATATAAAAAGTATATAAATAGTATTGGTAAAGATATGCCAGTAATTTTTCAAAATCTTTTGAAAAATATAATGAGCACACAAAAATATAGATTTCTTCTAGCGGTTTTAATGGGGACCGAAGCTATTAAGATAAGATTGCGGGGACTTTTAATCTTGGATGACTACATAGCAGAAATTAAATCTTATTCTTTTAATAAAGGACTATATTCAATAAAAAAAATGAAGGAATATAGTGAACAGTCGTATGGTCAAACTCTGTATGATTTTTTAAATAAATACAAGTCGTTAGAACCTACTCACAAAAAGCTTTTTGAAAATCTGAAAACTCTAAACGAAAAGAGAGTAAATATAGCGCATCATTCAATTATTGAATACAAGGGGGATATAGAAAAAGCTGATGTGGAAATTAAACCTTACATAATTACACAAGTAATGGATGATATTCAAAATGAATTAACAACACTAATTAATTTAAAGGCTGAGGAATTGATTATTGAACAAGAAAAATTAAAAAAATTAGGTTTATTTTAGATTTTATGAGAAAAGTTTCTTATAAAGAGATAGTGCTCAAAGACCGTCGAAATGTTAAGATAAAAGTGTTACTAATAACTTTACTGATCTTGGCCGACTACGGCTCCTGCTCAAAGACGCCAGCCAACGTTTTTAATATAATTTTGATATAATATAAACATGATAGAAAATATTTATCCACAAGATTGGAAACAAACACGAGGTTTTTATTCACCAGCAAAAAAGATTGATATGGGCAGTTTTTATATGATTTATGTGACCGGCCAGCAGGTTGGTAAAAATGAGAAAGATGAAGCAGTAACAGATGATATAGAAGAACAAACAGAACTTGTATTTCAGGCTATTGAAAATATATTAAAATCTGCTGGTGCTTTAATGAAAGACGTTGTAAAAGCCCAAATATTTTTAACTGATATAAATGATTTTCCCAAAGTTTGTGCTATTAGAGATAAGTGGTTTGCAGAAAGTAAGCCAGTTAGTACTTTACTTGAAGTTAATGCTATGACTCGTAAAGGAGCAAAGGTTGAAATTGAAGTAACTGCGATTGTTGGGAAATAATTTTATGACAAAATACATTTTAAATTCAGGTGGGATAAGAAACAATATTGAAGGAGGGAAAAAGTTTTTTACTGAAGCTGTAAAAGGTCTGAGTAATAATCCAACAGTATTACTATGTCTTTTTGCTTATCCTCGTGAATATTGGGAAAAGAAATTTGATGAAATAAAAGAAGCATCTCTTTACCCTGAAACTGTCACCCCAATTTTCAATCTTGCTTTTCCAGACAAATTTGAAGAACAAATAAAAAACTCTGACATCATATATATTTATGGTGGTGATGACTACCTTTTAAAATATTGGTTTAGTAAATTTGATATTCCTAAAATATGGGAAGGAAGAGTAATAGCGACTAGTTCAGCCAGTTCAAATTTTCTGTCGAAACATTTTTGGACATGTGATTGGAGACAATGCTTGGATGGTTTTGGTCTTTTCCCAATAAAATTTCTACCACATTATAAGTCTAATTTTGGCAGTAAAGATCCTCGTGGGCCAATAGATTGGGATAAGGCATATAAAGAACTTGAAGCATATGGCGATACAACATTACCAATATATGCTCTCAAAGAAGGAGAATATATTATTTTAGAGAATTAATTAGATATAAAAATTTTATGAATATTCGACGACCAGCATCAAAACAACCAAGACCAGATCATGCCGAAAAGGTTTTTAAGGGTGTGATGTTTGACACTTATCAATGGGAGCAAGAAATGTTTGATGGGTCAAAAGCAACCTTCGAACAAATTAAACGTCCTGATACAGTGGTTGTTTTCCCAGTATTACCTGATGGAAAAATTATTATGACTGAACAAGAACAACCTGGTAAAATTCCATTTATTGGGGCAACAGGTGGTCGAGTAGACGAAGGAGAAGATATCCTTACAGCGGCTAAGAGAGAACTTTTAGAAGAAAGTGGATATGAAGCCGAAGAATTTATTTTATGGGATGCTAGACATCCTGTCACTAAAATTGATTGGGTAGTTTATACTTTTATTGCTAAAGGCCTAAAGAAAGTGGCAGATATGCATCTTGATGCTGGTGAAAAGATAAAATTATTGCATCTTACTTTAGAAGAACTCATAAATGTGGCTACGGATAAAGATATTTATTTTGCGGAACAAGAAATTGTTTCAAAATTTATCGAAGCAAAATTTGATCCAAAGAAAAAAGAGGAACTGGAAGAATTATTTAAACCTTTATAATTTGCACTTAGTATGACAAAATACATTTTACATGGCGGGTTTGATAAAAACATATCATATATCAAGGATGAATTTTTCCAACAAGCCCTTAAAGATACCAGAGATAATGTAAAAATCTTCTTAGTGTTCTTTGCTGAATTTCAAGAATACTTAGAACTTAGAATTAAACAATGCAAAGATCAGTTTGAAAATAATAAAGGTTCAAAAAATTTAGAATTCAAAATGGCGACAGAAGAAAATTTCCTAGAAGGTTGTGCTTGGGCAGATGTAATATTTTTAAGTGGAGGTCGCACAGCAAAATTAATAGAAAAATTAAAAAATTTTCAAAACCTAGGACAAACTTTTGATGGCAAAATAGTAGCTGGTGATTCAGCTGGTGCCAATGTATTAGGTCATTCTTTTTATAGTAGAAAAACAAAAGAAATTAACGAAGGACTTGGTATTATACCTTTTAAAATTATTGTTCACTATACAGATGATATTGGTAATCCATTAGAGGAAATTGAAACAAATTTTGAAACATTATTTTTAAAAGAATACGAGACAAAGATTTTCTATTTTTGATATAATAAAATTATGGAAAGAAATAAACTTTGTGTTGGAGTTAATGCTCTTGTTGTCCGAGATAACAAAATTCTTTTAGGTAAAAGAAAGGGTGGTTTTGGAGATGGAAGTTGGGGTCTTCCTGGAGGGCATCTTGAATTCAAAGAAAATATACAAAAAGCCGTTGCTCGAGAACTTTTTGAGGAAACTGGAATGGAGTGTGAGTCATTTATTTTTTCTAATGTTTTTAATGATACATTAGATAAAGACCATTATATTCAATTTAGTTTTATTGCGGAGAATCCACGAGGTGAACCAATTCTCAAAGAACCGGATAGGTGTTCAGAATGGAAGTGGTTTGATTTAAATAATTTGCCAGACAATATAACAAAACCACACAGGCCAAATATTGAATCTCTTCAAACTAAAAATATTTTTACAGATTGTTAATTGATTAGCAAGAACGATCTTTGTTTAGGAAAGGGTTCATTGTAGTCCTTGCTGTAATTGCAATAAAAAAATACTAATATGAATACTAATTGTATCGCCTTATATTTATTGGGCAATATTTGTATTTGATTTATTTATATAAATGTTATAATTAAAAAGCAAGGGAATAGTCCCAACTCTATTTGTGTAATCAATCTATAATTTAATAATAAGTTATTTCAAAATAGAATATTAATAGTTTTTTTTAATTTCTCTAAAATATATGTTAATAAATTTAACGAAAAAATTTAAATTCATACTATATAATCTTAAGGAAAAAATATCTTCATCTGATATTACTCATGTAATTTTGGAAGAGTTTAAAATAAGGAGACCTCTTTATGAAGATTTTTGCGTAACCCTACAGAAAATTCTAGATGCTTTTCTTGCTGATAGAGATTATAAATATCACATTGCTTGTCGGACAAAAACACTAAAAAGTTTGGAGGAGAAAATAGTCAATAAAATGAAAATAGGGAAAATCTACACTTCTCTAAATAACATAGAAGATTTAGCTGGAATTAGAGTAATATTTTACTCAGAAAAAGACAAAAATAGATTTCTTAAGGAAATTAGAGGAGAGCTTAGTGGGATAATAAGTATAGATACGAAAGAAAAGGATAATGGTTATAATGCCACTCATTTTATAGTGTCATTAGGTAATAAGCGTTTAAAATTAAGTGAATACAAGAAATTCTCAGGTTTAGTTGGGGAAATTCAAGTTACATCTATTTTTTATCATGCTTGGTCTGAGATAGAACATGATTTTATATATAAAGATACAAAAAATTTGAGAGAAAAAGATCCAGAAAGGTTTGAAAGTATGAGAAAAAAATTATCCATGGTTATGGATAAGCATATTAAAAAAGCATCGGTTGAATTTGAAGAAATAATGGATGAGTTTAAATAAAAAATAGTACTTTGTACTTAGATTTGGTTTTTTATACCTTTTAGGTGTAGCAAGAACGATCTTCGTCTAATTATGTAATAATTCTTTTTTTAAAACGGCTATACAATTATGAAAAACAATTTAAAAATGACCATAATAGTATTTGTAATTATTATAATTACTATTTTTATTTATTATAATAGAACAAAACCTATACTCATTAATAATGAAACTCCAACAGTAACAGAAAATTCAATAGAAGGATGTTACATAGGTCGTCTTGCCCAAGATGTCTATACTCTGACAATTTTATCAGTGAATGGGGAAGTGTTTGAGGGCAAACTTTCATTTAAGAATTTCGAAAAAGATAGTTCAAGTGGTACTTATCAGGGTACATATAGAAATGGAATTCTTTTAGGGGATTACTCATTTAATTCTGAAGGAATGGCTTCTGTCATGCAGGTGATATTTAAAAAATCGGGGAATGGTTTTATTCGCGGGTACGGAGATATGACAGAAGATGGAACCCATTTTTCTGATATAAATAATATTACTTATGATTCGTCTTATGTGTTTGAAGCGTCAACAGAGTGCACAATTGCTAATTAATTAAATTATATGAAATCTAGAAATATATTAATTTTAGTTATCTCTTTAACCTTAATCATCGTCGCAATGTTTGGCTATTTGAAAAAGAATCAGCAAACAAATTCATCGACAGAAATGTTGGAAGTCACTAAACAAGAAAATTTAAAAAATAGCGAATCACCAGTTTTCGTTTGGAATTTTGAAGACGATGACTCATTGAATTTAGATGGTAATCCTCAGACTAATATTTACATAGAAGCAAAATATCCAAATGGCGTAGTTTTAAATAAATTAGTTGATACAACTGCTGGTAGTTGTAATATTTTACCAGAGGTAAGTGAAGATATTGTACCTTATTCAAGTATTATACAATGTTATAGTGCTGGGCTTGGATATAGGTATAAAATAATAAAAGAACAAGAATCATATATTGTTCAAAGGAAAACATTTGAAGAGGCTCTACCTAATTACAACCCGCCTGTATATGAATACGAGACAGTTTTAGAATTTTCCCTTTAGGATTAATAAATAGAATAGCGATGACCGTTTTCGATACAGCGGGACACTTTTTGATTAATAGTTTACCTTTGATATACTTAAGATATGGAATCAGAAACAAGAAATTGTCAGAATTGTAAGCTTGAATTTATTATAGAATCAGATGACTTTTATTTTTATAAAAAAATAAAAGTTCCACCACCAACTTTTTGTCCGGACTGTAGGCTTCAAAGACGTCTTGCATCTTACAATATTCGCACACTGTATAAAAGAAATTGTGTGAAATGTGGAGATGGAATGATTTCAATATATGCGCCAGAATCTAAGTGCGTTGCTTATTGTACTAAATGTTATTTCAGTGATGATTGGGATCCCATAGATTACGGAC
>CAYRQO010000026.1:0-9676 GCA_964426515.1 uncultured Candidatus Saccharibacteria bacterium
ATTTATTGATAACATCTTTATTGAAATCAAGTGAATTCAAATAATCTCCACAAATTTCATTCCCAACCCGATGGAGAACAAAATATCCATATTTTAATTTCTCAGGCAAAATACAAGTATCTTTATCATCAAAACCAGATGGTGTAATTAAAGCTGGCTTTGTCCAATTCCATTTGTGAGCTAAAAAATCTTTCACCGTGATCGATGAAATAGCAACTCTGGGTGGACCAATACTATCATAAGCGGTGTAACAAATATAAAGGTTCTTACCAATTTGAGTGATTCGGGGATCTTCACAACCAGAATTACCATTATTTATTTTTTTCATTTCAAAATCTTCTCGGGGAATATAAATTGGATCGGGTAATCTATCTTTTATTGTAAAACCGTCTAAACTCGAGGCATAGCCAATAAAGGAAGTATTATCATTCGATAAAGTTCGATATAAAATATGGATTTTGTTTTTTAAATAAATTGCGGCTGGATTAAAAGTTGCTATTGACTCCCATTTATTTTCAGGCTTCGGACTGATTATTGGATTTGTTAATCCCCTTTTAAAATACCAATCATCTTTCGTCTCAACATACATACTTCCGATTAAATCTTTTAAACTAAGATAAGCAACACAAGTTGTCGTATCAGCGGCGCCATAGTAAATACTTAATCTGTCTTTCTCAACCAATGAACCTGTAGGGAAAATAACATTGGCAATATAACCAGACAATTCATACGGTTCTTCTGGAGCTAAAATTGGACCTCGTGTCCGGCCAATAATTTTAGCTGGGTCATTGTTATCAAGCAAGATTGCTTCAATCCCAAAAATTCGATCCAAGTGATCAGGGTGAGGAAAATAATTTTGAATATGAGAATAAATAAGTAACCAACCATATTTAGTTTTAATTGGTGGAGTTCCAATTTCTAAATGATCATATTCATTGCGACGGAAATCAACAGTATTTGAATCTATTTTTTTTGTCCATTCTTCCCAATAAGACTTATCCCATAATTCTTCTATCCTATCAAATTTCGCTATGGCCATTTTTGCCGGTGGCATATCGGTATGAGCTGAAAAAATGACGGTTATTTTTCCATTAATGCGTTCAGGAAAAAGTGTCATGGCTTTAGCATTAAATGGAGTAACTAAATGTCGTTCATCAATTTTCTTTAAATCTTTTGAAATGGCTACTGCGACTTTAATGTTATCTTTATTAAAAGGAAACCCTGATAAAGCTGTATAAAAAATATAATATTTTCCTTCAAAAAAAGTAACTCTCGGATCTTCGCAACCATGAACATCCCATGGTTGTTCGGGAATAATAAATGGAGCTCGATCTTCAAAATGAATACCATCTTTACTTTTACCTAGACCAATTATTGAAGTTTGTTGTTGTTTGGTTATTTTATCAACCGCCGAAATGGCCCGATAAAAACCAAATATCGTTTTACCTTTCTTGACTGGGCACATATTGAAAGTCGCAAATTCTTCCCAGTAATGATCTTTGTTGGGAATAAGGATTGGATTATGTTCTGATCTTTTTACTACGTACATATATTTATCCCAATTTTAGTTTTTTATTTTTTTCTAATTTTATCGAAATATTCTTTTTCATACTTTCTATTAAGTCCGAAACATTTATCGAGGCAACTCCAACATACTTATCACCCCCACCATAATAAACTAAAAGTCTTCCATTTAAAACAACGGAACCACTCGCATAAATAATTCCTGGCTTCCAATCATTTTCATACCATTCTTCTGGTTCAAGGATCGGATTTTTAGCTCGACAAAGGACCTTTGTTGGATCATTGAGGTCAAGCAACATCGCCCCTAATTTATAACGCTCAGAACCGTCTTTATCCATAGCATGATAAAGTAGTAACCAACCGTCTTTTGTTTTAATTGGAGGTGAAGCGGCGCTTCGAGTCCTTTTATGCCAAGCTACAATATGATCAGGTAAAACTTGTGGATCAGGAGCATCAGCCCCAGCGGGTGTTTCATTTTCATCCAAATTATTAACAAAAGCTATACCAACCTTAGTTGGATCGCCCATATCAAGATTATGAAAAATCGCAAATTTATCATTAAATTTTTCTGGAAATAAAACCCAATTTTTTTGTCTATCTCCTTTTTTAGAAAGGTATGAAAAATTCTCCCACGCCCATTTCTTGTTTAGTAAATTATTTTCACTAATTGAAATAACTGCCACTCGAATTGAATTCCAACCATTGAAAATATTTATAGTCATATATATATAATCTCCAATTTTAACAGTCCGAGGATCTTCACACCCTCCCCATCCTCCACCGGAAGAATAAAGAGCCGTATCATAAACAGGCCTGGCTGGGCTTGTAAATGGCCAATGTTTTTTAATTTCTTCAGCTTTATTAAAAGAATAGACTGGATAAAAAAGTCTATCATCAAAATTAACCCCATCATTACTAGAAGCATAACCAATTCGAGAAATTCCATCTTCTCCTAACGCTCGATAAAAAAGATGAATTTTTCCCCCCGTTGATATTGCGGCCGGATTAAATACAGCTTGTGATTCCCAAGAGTACAATCTTGGTTTAATAATTGGATTAGATAATGATTTTTTAAGTTTTAATTTTTTTTCTTCTTTTTTGATTACTTTTTTATTTTTTAAGTTTGATTTTTTCTTTCGATTTAATGCCGTCTTTTTTATTTTTGAGGTTACAGCCTTCTTCTTTGCCTTACTTTTCACTTTTAAAACCTTGGCTTTCTTGGGAGCAACCATTTTTTTAATTATTTTCTTTTTTAATTTTTTCTTTTCCATTCGTAATTAAACTCGCCCATATTTATCTTCATACCTAACAATATCCCCTTCATCAAATTCACCAAATGAAATTTCTAAAACCTCCATACCTTCTGTTCCGGCCTTTATCTGATGTTTTGTTTTAACTGGAATATATTGTTCACTTCCAATTTCAACAATACTTTTCTTATCACCAATTTCAAAAATTCCATCTCCACTTATTACTCGCCAAAATTCTTCTCTTTTATTGTGACTTTGTAAACTGAGCTCTTCATTTGCCTTAACTGTCAGAATCTTTACGGTGGAGGAAGTATTGTCTGTAAATCTCCGGAAAGATCCCCACGGCCTTTCTTCTTCGTAAATATTAAGACTATCTTTTGTTGTCATTTTTCTATTATAACACAATAAATTATCCTAGCTAGCTTTTTGTTGTTAATTATTTGATTTTAATATCCTTAATCAAATAGTAAAAAATTAAGATAAAAACAAAAAATAACGTTGTATATAAAAGGGCTTCTGTTAAATTGGTAATATTGGTAAAAATTTCTCTCAAACCTTGAAAAAACATAACCGGTTGTGAAAAAACATCCCAACTATTAAAACGCAAAAACCGACCTAAATATACACCAAAACTAATTATAAATATAATCAGGCAAATAAACATTGATGTTGTTTTTTTTGAAAATTTTAGAATAATAATTTGTTCAATATGATTGATCGAGATCAAACCAAGAATTAAACCGACCATAGTGGAGGTAAAGAGAAGCACTATATCATAAAGAACGGGAACCCCTCGAACTACTCCCAAATGAACAAAATCCGTAATTATATATATGGCATTGGGAATAAAGAGTAACCATAAAAAACTACCAATAATAAAAATAATTTTATTATGTTTTGCTTTTTTATAATAAGAAAGTAGCAATAAACTAATCAAAAAAGGCACGACCGCTAAAAAGATATTCCATAGAATATAGATAAAAGAATATTTTTCCCAAATAATGACTCTCAAAATATTCAGCCCCACTGAAAAAATTACAAGAAAAATAAAATATTTTGATATATTATGTTTAAAGATATTCATATTAAATATTACTAATTTTTTTATTAATTAATTCAGTAACAATTTTTTTTACTTCCTCACTTCTCCCCCTAGGAACCACCACTATCGCATTTTCAGTTGTGACGATGATATAATTATCAAGGCCAACTGTTGCAATAATTCTATTTTTATCATGAGAAAAGACAATTGTATTGTGAGTATCTATATTTATTACTGTTCCCTCTGAATAATTTCCATCTAAATCTTTTTCCTGATTATTAACCATATCAGCGACGACGTCCCAACTTCCAATGTCTGACCAGCCAATATCAACAGGTAAAACAAGTAATTTAGAAGTTTTTTCCATAATTAAATTATCAACAGCGATATCTTCAAATTTAATAAATTCGCGATCCAAAACTTTCATAAAATCTCTTTGATTATGGTGATTCGATATTTTTATAACTCCATCGTAAATTTTAGGACTATATTTTTTAAGTTCGTCTAAATAATGTTTTGCTTGCCAAATGAAATATCCCGCGTTCCAAAAAAAGTTACCAGATGAAACATATTGTTTTGCTAATTCTAAATTTGGTTTTTCAACAAAACGTTTAGTGCTATAAACAATACGGCCCAAAGTCTTTATAAATTTATCTTTTTTCTCTATATAACCAAGGCCAGTGTGGGCTTTAGTTGGGGTAATCCCAATGCATAAAATATATTTAGAATTATTTTCAACAACATTAATTCCTGTTTTTATAGCCTTCACATATTCATCTACTTTTATAACCAAATGATCAGAATGAACTGCCGTAATGATAGCTTTTGGATCCTTTTTATAAATAAGGGCTGTCGCTAATGAAATTGCCGGACCCGTATTTCGTTTAATTGGTTCCGTTATATAATTTTCAGCTGGGATTTGTGGTAGATATTTTTTTATCAAATCAATATATTTATGATTTGAAGATATATAAATATGATCATCGCTCGCTATTTTTTTAGCTCTACCGTAAGCTTGTTCTATTAATGTTTTCTCCCCAATAATTTTTTGAAACTGTTTTGGTAAATTATCAGTTGAACGAGGATACAATCTAGAACCTGACCCTCCAGCCATAATTAAAATATATTTATGTTTATTTATGTTTTTTATCACTTATTTAAAACACTCCTGGTTATAGGCCCGACAACCCCCAGTGGGTTAATATTATTTTTCTTTTGATATTTAATTATAGCACCCTTAGTCATTGGTCCATATATTCCGTCAGCCCGACCAATCAAATGTCCTTCTTTAATTAAAATATTTTGTAATTCTTTCACTTCATTCCCTTTTGAACCTAGTTTTAAGTTTAAAGTGAAATTATATTTTGATTCTCCTAAAACTCCACCACTCTCATAAGCTCCGAGATCCGGAGCGATGCCATTATATGGTAAACCAACATCTGTACCAACGTCGATGGCTGGAGAATTGGATTGGAGGTGAAAGTCAGTGGAAGATACAAATAGTGGGTTACTTGTTGTCAGACTACTTTGTACTAAGTTGGTTATAGCAACTGCTCCACTTTCATAACGAATACTGGTGCCGTTAATACAATTATAAACATTATTGTTTTGTATGTACACATTTGATATTCCACCTGTATTTGTTTGTATATAAATCCATCCATACTCAATTATATCTTTTACGATGTTATTTCTAAAATAAATATTGCGTGTTATCGCCGATGGTTCATTTACAAAATGTATAGCGCCTGATGAACCAATCATCGTATTATTGTCTATATATATATATTCCAAAATATTTCCAGCCGATTGTGAGCCAAGCTCAAAAATGAAAGACCATTGACTATTACTATGTCCCATATTCTCAAAAAGATTATTATAAATCTTTAGATTACTCGTGTGACGTGGAGCTTGTACCATTGAAACAGATACCCCAAAAGGATAATTAACTAAATGATTATTATTAAAAATTGCATCTTCGGTGGTACCTTCAAAATTAACAGCATAAGAGCCATGATAATCCTCGGCCAATGTAAGCCGCCTATCTAATTGGAATAAATTATCGTGGATCCACCAAGAATATGAATAATCACCTTTCACATTTGACCATGCAGCTATATCCAAAGCCGTTCCATTGTAAAATTCATTGTTATATACTTCATTTCCACCATACGTATTCCCTACTTCCATAGTGAAATTCCATGCAGTTGTTTGAATTAAAGGTTTGTAAAATTTATTATTATATAACTTTAATCCTTTAAAGTGCGTGCCCCATCCCATAATAATATCTCCATTCATATTATCAGCCCTACCATCTTGATGAAAAATATTATCGTGGACAACGAGTCCTGATTGTCCACCTATTGTTAAACTTCCATTGTAATACGCTGGGGTGCTAGAATCATTAATTCTAGAATTATAAAGTTCGTTGCCTATTTCATAAATTTCAGGTGGAGTGCCTGGGTCAACATATCCATTTGCTGGTGTGTAGCCTCCCTTGAAAAATATAGCTTGGGATAAGAAGTTCTCAACTGTACAATCATGTATTTTTACATTACTTCTATTAGACACAATAATGCCTGCATATGCAATATTATTTCCATCTAGTTTAATATAGGAAATTGATTGATTCCCATTAGTCCCCTGATTCGATGAATTAGCAGATATCACTCCATAATAATCAATTGCAAAAAAATTTCCTATGATATGAGAAGTATCTCCTTCACCTGTAATACTAACCCCCACAGCTAAGTTACATCGTTGTGTCTCGACGTATGTTCCTGAATTTACATGAATTGTATTACCAGATGTTGTGACGCTATTACATGCTTTATACAAAGATGCCCAAGGAGCTGAAATACTTCCATCGCCTGTATTATCACTACCTGATGGAGAAATATAATATGTGTTTGCATCAGGTAACGTAATTGTCACACTATCATTAAGTGAAGTAGAAACATTCCCAGCAGCATCTTTTGCCCAACCATATAGAGTTTTGGTAACGGTTGAAGCCACAACGGGCTGTGAAAAATAAAGAATACCCGATAAAAGAATTACGGCTAATATTATATTTTGGATTTTATTTTTCATAATAATATATTTTACTTATTTAAGAGGGCTCTTGTTTTTTGACCAACAATACCATCGGCAACTAATTTATTTGCTAATTGGAATTTTATAACAGCTTGTTTGGTTAAAGAACCAAAATAATTAGTTTCATGATCTATTGAACCTGATCCTGAAGCAGAAATTAAATATCCATTATTATTTAAGTATTTTTGCAATTGTTTAACCCCTTGATTTGTTATACCCTGTTTTAAAGTCATTGTAAAATTATATTTATTAGCACCTAAAATACTCCCAAATGTATAAGTTGTTGGAGCATCAGCAGTCCATCCAGCAGCACCAGCACTAGGAGCAGTTGAGGTTTCTGTTACAAGATAGCCGGTAACTAAAACATTGTCAGTGGCACTAAATGTTGTGATTGGTATGGTGAGTAATGTAGCAGTTGCGGGGATAACGAAACCATTAACTGTTGGAGCAATGGTGTCAGTTTGAGTAGTTTCTTTAATTAAAACAATCGAACTATAAGGAACTAAAGTCACACTTCCGGAATAAGAATTTCCAAGTACGTCAACATAATTATTTACCCCAAGTGAAACTACCTTATTAATGGCTGTATTATTATAGTCAAAGAAAATATAATTATCTGCATTTGTGGCTGAAACACTTGCTTCATACAACTGAATGTTATCAAGCCAAATTTGATTATTATTTGTACTGTCCTGACTATTAATTTGGAAAACGATCGTAGCATCTGAATCAGTAACTGGGGCGGTAAACAATATTTCATTTTCTGATCCATTGGTTGAAAATGGAAAATAACTAACTGGGGTTAAGAAGTAATAAGATCCCTCATTTTGTCTCAAATAAACCCCCATTTTATGATCACTGTTAAAGGAACTAATAAAACTAAATCTCAAAATATAATTTTTGGCCGAAGAAACTGCTCCGATTGGCATCGTCAGAAGTGAATTATCGGATGGAATTTGTGTATTGTATGAAATCTGTAATGTTCCTCCGTCTAATTTACTACTATTCCAAGATCTCGTACAATTATAAATATTATTATAGCACCATGTATGATCAACATCTGTTGTATTTGTAAAATTACCATAAATAAATTTATTCGTTCCAATTAAACTATTTATACTATAAGGAGTTACATCAACCGGAGAATCATTTGAATTCCAATCTAAATTATAAGCCGATTGCCATCCAGCTAAATTATATGAATTACTGCCAGTACTTTGGGTTGTATAAATTGTTAAGTCATCATCGAGTGGTCTAACAAAATGATTATTATCAGACAAATACGATGGATCTATCCCCGGCTCAAAACCGTTATTATAAAGAAATGTATTTTGAGAAGTTTCTTTTGAGAAGAAAATATTATTGTAAACAGAAATATTTTTATCTCCACGATCAGTCAAGCTATGAACATCAATAAACAACTGATCTTTATTGTTATATAAAAGATTGTCGTGAATACTCCCACCAGAATTATTGTTTATTAATATTCCTGACTGACTAGCATTAGAAATGGTATTATTATATATTTCAACATTAGTAGTATATCCATCCATATAAATACCATTAGCATAACCAAAAGAGTGATCTGTTCCAAAATAATTTCCATTCCCATTTATAACAATATTCCCAAAAACTTTTCTATTTGAACTGACAGGCTGGGAAGTTGATCCCCGGTAAGTATAAATACCTGCACCATCATCTTTTACTAAACAATAACCATCAATAAAATTATTTTTGATCGTTACGTTGTCTCCCGTGAAATAAATTCCATTATATCCAGAATTGTAAATTTTATTAGCTTCAACATTTAAATTGTGTGTCTGCCAAGTAGTTATAGTCATATATTTTCCATCTCCACTACCTCCCATTCCGGCCAACATTGCCGTATTTGAAATAATATTATTCTTAATTGTGGCATAAGTGAATTCATCAGATAAATCAATGGCCGTATTATTAATATGATTAACTGTTGAGTTCTCTAATCTAAAATAACTTGCAGGCTGACCCAAATTTAAATCGCCAGCAATAGCTTTATCTCCCGAAAAATCAAGACTAGAATTTTGAATAGTTATATGACTAGAACTATATATCCTAAAAATATCATCATTGGCTCCCTCAAAAGAAATATTATCAAAAGTAATATAACTTTCTTGTGAGTCGTAAACTAAATTATCTTTCGTCCCAACTTTAACGGTGTAAGAATTTGGATTATTACTTGGGAAATACATATAGAACTTGCCATTTGAATTGTTGTAATACCATTCGCCTAATTGATCAAGAGTTTTCAAATCATTTTGAATGAAATAACCAGAACCATTTCGGCTTGGATAGGTTGAAGCACTTGTATAATAAATAGTATTTCCAGAATGACTGGTAATTGGATTGCGATCCAAAACCCAATGCCATTTTCTTATAACTACTTCCGCTCCAGTCCAATTCGTTATTGAACTATTTAAGGCTGAGTCGGAAATAGAAACATTCGTATTAAATGAATCAATTACCAAATATCCACCATTAGCCGCATCGGCATTTGGCCATCTACCCATAGCCGTATTGGTTCCATTAACAGATACGACATTAGGTCTTGATTCAGGAGAAATAACTTTTGAATAAACTCCTCCCCCTTCATTTATCCAACCACTAATTGTTGTGAAGCCAGAAATAATAGGATTAGCACCTGTGCTGCCATATGAACTAAAAGTAATAAAATCAGATGAATTACCAGATGAATTAACAGTGATAGTTTCTCCTGTCCAAGTGTCACCTT
>CAYRQO010000027.1:0-8572 GCA_964426515.1 uncultured Candidatus Saccharibacteria bacterium
TTAAAAGATCAAAAAATTGAAGATAAAGATATCAAATCTGAATACGGAGGACTTTCTCCAAAATATTCTTACGAGAAGTGTTTTACTTATCCATGCGAAACTAATCCAAAAATAATTGGTTATACAGCAACCCAATCAATTACAATTAAAGTCCGAGTTGTCGATGAGGCCAATACAATTAGAACTGGTTTAGCGGAACTTGGAATTACCGATATTAGTGGCCCAACATTTGGAATTGATGATGAAGAATTATTTAAAGACGAAGCAAGAGCTAAAGCCATAACTGAAGCCAGAGCTAAAGCCGAAGTTTTGGCTAAAGATTTAGGAGTCAAACTTGGCAAAGTTGTCAACTTTTCAGAAAATAATGGTGGCTACTATCCAATGTATGCTGAGAAATCTTTGATGGGCGCTGGTGATATGGCTCAAAGTAGCGTTGCTCCAACTCTACCAAAAGGGGAGAATAAAATAACTTCGAGTGTAACAATCACTTACGAAATACGATAATATTCATAAGAGCCAAATTAAATCCAGCTTTGCTGGATTTTTGGTTATTGGGTATTGATTTTTTATTTAAACTGTTACATAATTATTATGTAAGAAAATAAGACCAGGAACGTCTTAAGAAATATAGGTTTTATGTGTTTTATTATTAAGTTATTATAACTAACGTTTATCTGAATTTATTCAGTAAACAAAAATCTTATGAAGAAATATATAGGTTTTATTATTGTTTTATTTGTTTTTGTTTTAGGAGCATTAAACGCAGAAGCTGTAGTTAATCCAAATCTTCCTTGTGCCTCAACAGCGACGCCATCAATAACTATTCTTTCTCCGAATGGGGGAGAAGTTTACAATGTTGGTGATGAAATGAAAATAACTTGGAAAACTTGTAATTTGGGGTCAAGCTCAGAAATTATAAATATAGGATTTGATTTAGTGGTTGTCGATAACGAGGGAGCAGCGGCTAATACTTTTTTAATTTCTCAAAATGGATTATTAAATGACGGTTCTGAATCTGTAGTTATTCCCTCAAATGTACCAACTGCAAGTAACTATAAAATTAGAATGTATTCTTATGATCCAGAAAATAACGTGAATGGAGGTGGACCATATTATAAAGTTGATAAAAGTGATAATGTTTTTACAATAAAAACTCCAACAGCTGAAGTCTCACCATACATTAAAGTTCTTTCCCCAAACGGTGGAGAGGTTGTAAATATCTCAAATCCACTAACTGTAACTTTTAAATCAAATAATGTTGCTCCAGTTAAACATTATATTAATCTTGTAGATGTAAATGATGATCATAGTTATTCACTTGATTCATTATTGGGTTCTTACGGATTACAACTTACTCAGGCTCAAATAAATCAAACTAGTCAATCAATGACAGTTTCTATTCCAGCCTCTTTAAATTTAAACATAAATCATAATTATAAGATTGAAATTTGCGTGAATAACCTTTGTGATAAAAGTGATAACACTTTCAAAATAAAAAGTATTTTCGGTTCCTACGATTGTATGTCAAATAGTTCACCATCAGTAACGGTTCTTACACCAAATGGAGGAGAAGTGTATCAAGCAGGTCAGCAAATCGAAGTTAAATGGAAGAGTTGTAATATCCCTAATACAGATTTAGTTGATATTGCCATACAGCATTACTCTCCGTTAGGAAATGGTATTGGAGGTGCGAATTATGCACATAACATGACTCAACTAGGAGTAGCTAATGATGGAATTGAAACAGTCATATTGCCAACACAATATTCAAATCGTCCATTTGGAAAATACTTTAAAGTTCTTGTAATAAAACACCCATATTCAACATCTAACACAACTTATGATACTTCTGATGAATTATTTACAATAAATTCTTCTTCACCATTTTCGTCAACATTCCCAGCAGGATGTAATTCCGCGGTAGGTTATAGTGGAACGACTGGGCTTCCTTGTTTCTTGGATACAAATCCGGCTACTTCGATAACTAAAAACAGTGCAGTTCTAAATGGAAGATTAATTGCGAATGCCCCTTCAAGTATGTATTTCATGTATAAGAAGTCAGGAAATGGAAACGCAATACAATATACAAATGAAGTTGTTCAACAGACTAATGGATTATTTTCTATTTCGCTTTCGAATTTAGTCTCAAATACAAAATATGATTTTAAGGCGTGTATGAATTATTTAGGAGCGGAGAGATGTGCAAAACAATTAAACTTTACTACTCTTACTAATTCTGAAATTCAAGAAGAGATTGTTGTAGATAATATTATAGTTCAAGAAGAAACTGGTTGTTCAAAGGGAGAAAAATATAGTTCAACAACAGGGCAAATTTGTACCCAATACGGATGTCAGCATGGAGAGAATTATAGTTCCACAACAGGCAAGGCTTGTTCAAAACCAGTTTCGATATATCCATCCGGATGCAATTCTCTTGAAGGGTATAGTTCAACTACCGGGATGAAATGTGTAGCTTGTTCTGTCTCTGGCGCAGGCTGTGGAATGGTTAGTACTCCATCAGGAATTTGGAAAATTCTTAAACAAGGAGTTAAAGATGAAGAAGTAAAAATATTACAATCATTTTTAAATCTAACTGCCGATGGTAGTTTTGGTCCAAAGACAATGAATGCTGTTAAGTTATTCCAAACTGAAAAAGGTTTAACTGCCGATGGGGTTGTTGGTCCAAAGACATGGATGTATATAAATAAATAAAATAATAGATAAAAAGACCTCTCGAATCGAGAGGTCTTTTATTTGACTTAATCGCACTCGAAGAGTATATTATAGGTATTACACCCCCGGGGTGTTTTTTACTAAGAATTAACATTATTATATGGAAAAAACAATAAATTACATAAAAGAAGTTATAGCCGAAGCAAAACATGTCACTTGGCCAACTCGCAAACAAACAATATCGTTTACAGTTGCGGTTTTAGTCATTTCACTATTGGTCGCTTATTATCTAGGACTTCTTGATTTACTTTTTGCGAAGGGTCTTAAATTTTTACTTACAAAATAATTTTAAATTCTAATGGCTTTTTCTAATCACTAGAACCTAGCTACTAGAACCTAATCATCTATGGCAAAACAAGAATTAAGAGGGGAGAGAAATTGGTATGCAATCCATACTTACGCCGGTTATGAAAATGCCGTTATGCGTAATTTACGTCAGCGTATTGATTCACTAGGGATGAATGATAAAATATTTTCTGTCATTGTACCCGTTGAGAAAAAAATAAAAATTAAAGCCGGCAAACGAGTAGAAGTTGAAGAAAAAGTTTATCCAGGTTACGTCCTTGTTGATATGATTGTGGATGATAATTCATGGTATGTCGTTCGAAATACTCCTCGAGTGACCGGATTCGTTGGAGCGGGAGTTAATCCAGTGCCGTTAAATAAAAATGAAGTTGATGAATTATTTGGCCGAATGGAAAAAGTTGATTCAAAGAATAAACATCAAATCGATGTTGAAGTCGGAGAAATTGTCCGCATTGCTGATGGGCCATTTAAAGATTTGGAAGGCAAAGTGAACGATGTAGATACAGAAAGAGGTAAAATCAAAGTCCTTGTTTCCATGTTTGGTCGCGAGACTCCAGTTGAATTGGACTTCTTGCAAATCAAGAAACTTTAAGATAAGATAAGTCTGTTACGCTTTGCTTCAAATTATAAGTATTTACTAGAACCTAATTATCACTATGGCTAAAAAAATAATCAAAAAAGTTAAATTACAAATCCCGGCCGCTAAGGCCACCCCAGCGCCTCCTCTTGGTCCCGCCCTCGGACAAGCTGGTGTTAACATTGCAGAATTTTGTCAAAAGTTCAATGCTATGACCGCTAAAGATGCTGGAGAAATAGTTGGTTGCGTTATTTCTGTCTATGAAGATCGAACTTACGATATACATGTTAAAACCCCTCCAGTTGCTGGTTTAATATTTAAAGCCGCCGGAGTAGAGAAAGGTTCAGGAAAACCAAACACCTCAAAAGCTGGAAAGATCACAAAGGCTCAAGTTAAAGAAATCGCTATGAAAAAAATGGTTGACCTAAATGCTAAAGATATTGAAGGGGCTATGAAAATCGTTGAAGGTTCCGCTCGTTCAGCAGGTATCACAATAGAAGGATAAATTATTCATTTAAAATTGTATTTCTTGAAAGAGAAATACAATTTTAAATTTATTATGGAAAATATATTAACATATAAAGATTATAAAAAGATTCTCATTTGTCTTACTCTGTATATCACATCGCTTTTTGCGGCGAATTCATTGGGGGTTAAAATAATGCCTTTCATTTTTAGTACTCATTTATCTGTTAGTATTGTTTTCTTCCCAATTATTTTTATAATGACGGATGTTATAGGTGAAGTTTATGGTAAAAAGATTTCAAAATTATTTGTAATGTCCGGGGTTATAAGTATCATATTGTTTATTTTATATTCTACTATCTCAGTTATTGCTCCTTGGTCAGAAAAGGGGTTATGGGTGAAAGAAAGTTACAATCAAGTTTTTGCAGTTACAGTTCGCATGTCTATTGCTTCATTACTAGCCTTTGTTATTGCTGAATATCAAGATGTTTTCTCATTTTTCTTATTAAAAAAGAGATTTGGTAATAAATATTTCTGGCTTCGTTCAAATTTATCCAATCTCTGGTCTCAGCTTTTGGACTCTATAATTTTTACTGTTGTAGCATTTTTGGGTATTTATCCACCAAAAGTATTAATTATGATGATAATTCCATGGTGGATATTTAAAGTATTTATGGGTTTTGTTTACACTCCATTATCTTATTGGGCTATTCATTTATTAAGAGGGGGTAATAAACTACAAGAAATTAAAAATGAAAATCCAAGCGATTAAAACAAGAATATTTAAAGAGAATGAAAATTTATTTAATTTCATCTTAGAATCAATTCCTAAAATCTCTGACGGAGATATGATTGTTGTTACTTCAAAAATTGTTGCCTTAAGTGAAGGGAGGACGGTAGAAATATTAAACAACAAAACACACGAAGAAATAATAAAAAAAGAAAGTCAGTTTATGATGAGGACAAAATATACCTGGCTGACTATTAAAGATGGAATAGTGTTGGCTTCTGCGGGAGTTGATGAATCAAATGCTAATGGAAAAATAATTCTATTACCAAAAGATAGTTTTGATTCGGCTTTATTTTTAAGAAAAAAACTTAGAAAGCATTTTAAAATAAAAAATTTAGGCATCATCATTTCTGATAGTCGTTTACTTCCACTTCGGGCGGGAGTTGTTGGAATTGCTTTGGGGTATGCTGGATTTGAGGGAGTAAAAAGTTATATAAATAAACCAGACATCTTTGGTCGGACTTTAAAATTTTCACGAACAGATGTTGCTGATAGTTTAGCGACTGGCGCTGTTCTTCTTATGGGAGAGGGGAATGAATGTCAGCCCTTGGCTATTATAAAAGATGCTCCAGTTGTCTTTATAAATAAATTAAATAAAAAAGAATTATATATAGACCCTAAAGAAGATATGTATCAACCATTATTTGAAAGAATCAAAAAAATAAAATTTTAAACAAAATTCTCCACAGGACCTGTGGAGAATTTTGTTTGATTAATTTATTTCGAAACTCTTTCGACGTAATCGCCGGTTTCGGTGTTGACGACGACTTTGTCGCCTTGTTCTACAAAGAAGGGAACTTGGATTTTAATGCCATTTTCAAGGACAGCCAATTTACCACCACCATTGGCGGTGTTTCCACGAATTGAAGGTGGAGCATCTTTGACGGTAAATTCCATTTTGATTGGCAATGTTACTTTTATAATTTGGTCAGTTCCATCATTATCCCAAACCATGGCTGTGGCATTTTCATTTACTTTTAAATATTTAGAAGTATCCCCAATTACTTTCTCATCGATTTTAAAACGATCCGATGCATCATTAGGATCACAAAACCAATATTCACCCTTATTAGCATATAAAAATTTTACCTCTTTTTTACTAATTTCAGCTTCGTCGGCTTTATCAGAAGCATGAAAAACAGTATTCCAGGTCCGGCCTGAAAGTAAACTTTTCAATTTGACTTGATTTTGAGGTTTACGTTGCTGAGTTCGAGCGACATGGTTTTCCATGACTTCACAAGGCTCATCTTCATAAATTATTATTTTTCTCTCACGAATTTCACTGTATTCAAGCATATAATTATTTAGTATTAGCTAATAACACAGAGAGTATAACAGAATTCTTCCAAAAACGGAAGAACAATACTCCTTAATAAGAAGTGTAGTAGAGACGGTTTTGAAATAGTCTTATCAAAGGGGCTTTTGAGCGCGACGGCGCGAAAACTGAACGAATTTTTACCAAAAAATTGGTGTACCCTTTGAGAAGAGCTATTTCAAAATAGGCTCTGAAGTTTTTTAATTTCAAAATTAGCTTATTCTCCCGCACTTGCCACTTGTATTTCTCCGAAACGATTTCGAACTTCTTTCAATATTTCCTCAGAGAGTTTTTTATTATCACGCAAAAATGTTCGAGCTGCATCATAGCCTCGGCCTAATTTTATTTCTTCAACTGGTCCTTTTTCTTTTTGTTTGGCAGTTCCAAGGTAAGTGTAAATTGCTCCACTTGATTTACCGATGATGCCAAGTTTTTCACCGAGGGCCATAATTTCACCTTCGCGAGAAATTCCTTCACCATATAAAATATCAAATTCAGTTTGTTTAAATGGTGCTGCGACTTTATTTTTCACAACCTTAACGCGTGTTCGTGAGCCGACAACCTCTTCACCTTTTTTAATTTGCGCAATGCGACGAATATCTAGTCGAATTGTAGTATAAAATTTCAAAGCTTTACCACCTGGAGTCGTCTCAGGATTACCAAACATAATTCCAATTTGCATACGGATTTGATTGATGAAGATGACAACTGTTTTTGAGTTGTGCACTATGGCTGTCAGTTTTCGTAAAGCTTGCGACATAAGTCTTGCTTGTTTACCCACATGTGATTGGCCCATATCGCCTTCGATTTCATCTTTTGGAGTGAGTGCCGCGACAGAGTCGATAACGACAACATCAATTTTACCCGAGCGAATTAAACTCTCTGTAATTTCAAGACCTTGTTCACCATTGTCAGGCTGTGAGATTAGAAGCTCTTTAATATTAACTCCAAGCTTTCCAGCATAATCGGGGTCCATAGCATGCTCAGCGTCGATATAGGCGCAAACACCACCCTTTTTCTGGGCTTCGGCCACAATATGGAGAGCCAGAGTTGTTTTACCAGATGATTCCGGTCCATATATTTCAATCATTCTGCCCCGAGGTACTCCACCGACACCAAGGGCCATATCAAGTCCGATAGAGCCAGTTGGAATGACATCAATATCAACTTTAGGAGCATCACCCAATTTCATAATAGCTCCTTCACCAAATTTTGTTTGAATCGATTTAATTGTATCTTCTATTGCTCCACCCAATTCCTTTGGAGCTTTTTTTGCTTTTTTTTGCATAAAATATTTAAAAAATAATCTTTTAGGGAAGGATATGAAATAGCTCTTCTCAGAGGGTACACCAATTTTCTGGTGAAAATTCGGAGAGTGTAGCGCCGTCGCGCTCACAAGCCCCTCTGATAAGACTATTTCATTTCCTTCCCTGACTATTTTTAATTATGTTCACTAATTAATAATTGACGATCTTTTCTAGAACCTAGACCCTAGTCCCTAGAACCTAATCTCATCGCGATCGCCGGCGCATTTTTTTCTATGACGATTTCAAACTTTTGTTCAGCTGTTTTGCCAAATTTATCACGAGCGTTTAGCGTCACTACTGAAAATCCTGGAAGCATTGCAATTGATTCAGAAAAATTTCCTTCTTTATCAATAAAAATTTCTCGGCCGTTCAATGTTAAATTTATAGCTTTAGCGGCATTTCCAGAAACAGTCGCCAGGGTTGAATCATCTTTTTTCAGAATACTGGCTTCTATCTCAACACCCTTAAAAATAAAAACCATTTTTTCGTAACTAAAAATTCCAATAATAAGAAATAATAAAATAGTCGACATTATACCAACCCACCATTTCATATTTTTATTTTTGATAAATTTTATATTTTTTGACATATTTAAAACCTTTTGGAATTGTCTTTACTTTGTATAGTATATCACTTTTACTTTATAATTGAAATTTTTGAAAATAATAAAATATCCTTTTAAATTAAGCTGTATTTGATTCGTTTGAATTAATTTTCGGTATTTCGGCAACGGTGTTCATAATTATGGGTAACATCATTGGTTTGACAGAATTAATAAATTGTACACTACCATGACTTAGCTTACCTTCATCCATTAGTTTTAACATTTTAAAGAAATGTTTAATATTAAATTCATCCTTATATTTTTTTACTCCTAGTCTTTCAAGATCATAATCAAGGATTTTTTTTCTCGTATACATCTCAGTAGGGTTTGATAAATATAGTAATTCCTCCTCAAGCTCTTCTTCGTCTAAAAAACCTTCATATAATCGTACGACCGATAGAGAATCAAATGATTGAGACAGAAGTTCAATAGCCTTAAAACTTAATAATTGATTTGCTCTAGTAACTTGGTGTCC
>CAYRQO010000027.1:8650-9446 GCA_964426515.1 uncultured Candidatus Saccharibacteria bacterium
AGGAGTAATATGCTATCCTTCCTGTATGGTTCGGATCCATATCACTATTTTTAATTAGATTATAATTTTCATCAGAAGCATCATAAATTCTTTGATTATACAAAACCGTGGCCGTACTTTTATTTCCTATTTCTTTTTCGAAACGCTCTTCGTATTTTGGGTCATTTATATTTTTTAAAACCCATTCTCTCCCCATGTCATAAAATTTAAGAGATTTTTTTATTTCCTTTTCTGTTTCGGATATTTTTTTTTCGAGAATAATTTCTTCGTTGTTCTTTTGTTCCCCCTGTTTTTGTTTATTTAAAAGAATAATATCATTTTTATAATCTTCAATAATTCTTTCGGCGAATTTTAGTTCTTCAATAATATCTTCTTTTGTCATTTCATATACAGTGTTAATTTTTTTTGTTAATTCTCTATATAAAAGTTCTTGCTGGAGTTCACTAATTGAATTTTTTATTTCAGAAATAAGATTTTTCCTGTATTCTATTTGTGAGTTAATAGTAATTTCTTCTGCTATTTTACTTATTTCTTCTTTCGTTAATTCATCTTTTGACCATTTATTTATTTCTGTCTGTGGTTGTATACTATCTCCGATTGGTCTATTGTCTGAGGTTTCAGTTTTTTGCCCAGGTAAAACAGATAAAATTGAAAGACCTGTTATGCTGGCTATTCCAACTGCGTCTCTTATTTTTTTACCTAGAGAAAATTTTTCCATAAATTATTACATTTCTACTCCGGCTGTGTTGTCGACGGCTTTCTCAAGCACTTCTCTTGGTTTGGCTCCATTGCCGGC
>CAYRQO010000028.1:0-658 GCA_964426515.1 uncultured Candidatus Saccharibacteria bacterium
ACCAGTTTTATCAATTGAAACAAAAGTAGTAGACTTCTCATCGAAATACAAATCAACTTTCCCAACTGGGCCATTTCGATGTTTTTCAATTAAAATTTCAACAATATTTGTCTTTTCACTTTCATCTTTGCCTTTATCTTCACGATGCATAAACATCACAATGTCGGCATCTTGCTCAATAGAACCGGAATCTCGGAGGTCTGATAATCGAGGTCGGCCACCGCGCGATTCAACGGCACGAGAAAGCTGAGACAAAGCAATAACTGGGACATCGAACTCTTTAGCTAAAGCTTTTAATGAGCGAGAGATTTCTGTCACCTGATTGACCATATTGTCGTAATTTTTGGAAGTCGACATCAATTGTAAGTAATCAACAATAATTAAACCAAGTCCGTGCTCGGCTCGAATTCGACGGCAAACTGAACGCATGCGGATGATAGAGTTTCCAGCCAAATCATCAACAAAAATTGGAGCTTTCGATAAACTATCAAGTGAGTCACGAATTTTAGCAAATTCACCTTCAGATGAAAGGTTTCCTGTGCGAAGATTCCAAGCATTCACTTTTGATTGAGCGGCTAATAATCGATCAACTAATTGCTGAGTACTCATTTCAAGTGAGAAAATAATTGTTGGCGTTCCATTATTAAGTGCTGCTTGA
>CAYRQO010000028.1:668-9299 GCA_964426515.1 uncultured Candidatus Saccharibacteria bacterium
AATATCTAAAGCCAGAGTAGTTTTACCCATTGATGGACGTGCTGCTAAAATAATTAAATCAGATTTTTGTAGTCCTGAAAGATATTGGTCAAGGTCATGAAAACCAGTTGGTACTCCACGAAGTTCACCTTTATTTTCATGCAACTTTTCTAATCGATCCCAAGCCTCAGGTAAAGAATCTTTTAAAGACGCAAATGCATGTCCACCGGCATTATTGTTGATGCCCATCATTCTTTTTTCAGCTTGATCTAAAATATCGAATACATCTTCAACTTCTTCGCGGAAACCAAGTTCGGAAATATGATCTCCGGCTTCAATTATCTTTCGAAGAATATGTTTTTTATTTACAACATCAGCATAATATTTGATATTAGTTGATGCTGGAACCGAATTGGTTAATTCACTTAAATAGCTACTACCGCCTATTTGATCAAGCAATCCTTTTTCTTGTAATTTATGAGAAACTGACAAAATGTCTATTGGCTCACCCTTACTTGAGAGTTCCAGCATTATTTTATACACCTGAGCATGTTTGGCGGCATAAAATGAATCAGCATTAATAATGTCATTAATCTCGTGTACTGCTCCAGGGCGAAGCATAATTGAGCCTAAAATGGCCTTCTCGGCATCAACACTCTGTGGGGGCACTCGAAGTCTAGTTTTTTTGTCTGTCATGAAGCGTATTGTATCAGTAATAATAAAAGTCTCAAAATCGATTATTCGGAAAAGTCTGTTATTAATATGTGCAAAACTATTAGTTTTTTGGTATTATATTTAATATGTCTAATGAAAAGAAAATCGTATTAACTGGTGATCGTCCAACTGGAAAACTCCATCTTGGGCACTTTGTTGGTTCCATTCAAAATAGAATAAAGCTTCAAAATGAGGCTGACCAATCATTTTATATGATTGCCGATATTCAAGGTTTGACAGATAATGCCAATAATCCCCAAAAAGTTCGCAATAATCTTATTGAAGTGGTTTTAGATAATTTAGCCTGTGGACTTGATCCAAAAAAAACCACGATGTTTATACAATCAGAAATTCCTGAAATCGCCGAGTTAACTGTGTTATTTTTAAATTTAGTCACACTTGCAAGACTCAAAAGAAATCCTACTGTCAAAGATGAGATGAAACAAAAAGGTTTTGGAGAAGACGTCCCGGCTGGTTTTCTCTGTTACCCAATATCACAAGCTGCAGATATTTTATTTGCCCATGCAAACTTAATTCCAGTTGGTGAAGATCAACTACCTGTTATTGAACAAGTAAATGAAATTGTTGATACTTTTAATCGTTATTACGGAGAAACGTTTAGACATGTAAAACATTTGGTTGGAAACACCCCTCGATTAATAGGAACAGATGGAAATACAAAAATGGGAAAATCTTTGAATAATGGAATTTATCTTTCAGATTCATTTGAAGAAATTTCAAAAAAAGTTATGAATATGTATACAGACCCAAATCATATACACGTAGAAGATTCCGGGCAAGTAGAAGGCAATGTAGTTTTCACATATTTAGATATTTTCGATCCTGATAAAAATGAATTAGCTGATCTTAAAAAGCAATATAAAAATGGGGGATTAGGTGATGTTGTTATTAAAAAAAGATTAATTAATATATTGGAAAATTTAATTAATCCGATTCGAACAAAGAGGGAAGAATTAGCAAAGAATCCAGAAGAGGTAATGAAGATTTTAGAAGAAGGAACATCTAAAGCAAGATTAATTGCTAAAAAAACAATGGCCGATGTTAGAAGTGCATTAAAAATTAATTATTTTTAATTATATGAAATACGTTTTTGCATTAATTGTTTTCATTTTAAATATTGTAAATATTCCACTCAATATGCTTTATATGAGAGTTCAAAAGTGGTATTTGCCAATGTGGAAAAAAGATAAAGTCATTTATATCGCTTTTGCACCTTTTTATTGGATACTGGTTGGTTTAACGTTTCTCTTTGGTTATCCTTGTGAAAAATTGGCTCATTTAGCTCATTAATAATTAAAATAATAATATGAAAGAAAGAATTTATATAAAAGATTTGAATAGTTTTACGGGGAAAGAAGTATTAATTGCTGGCTGGGTTGATGTCCGACGTGATCAAGGAAAAATGATTTTTCTTGATTTTCGTGACATGACAGGTAAAGTTCAAGGAGTTATACTCCCAAATTATACTGAGACTCTTGAAATTGGAAAGACATTACGAAATGAATTTGTTGTAAAAGTAAAAGGCAAAGTAAATGAAAGACCAGAAAGAAATAAAAAAGCTGATATTTTAAATGGGGATATAGAGTTAGAGATAATGGAAATAGAAGTATTAAATAAAGCTATGACTCCACCATTTGATGTAACAACTGATGGTAAAGAATTGGGTGAAGAAAATAGATTAAAATATCGATATCTTGATTTGCGCCGACCTCGAATGCAAAAAAATATTCGTAATCGTCATCATTTATCAAAATTTGTGCGAGATTTTCTTGATCAAGAAAATTTTATTGAAATTGAAACTCCCATCTTAACCAAATCTACTCCCGAAGGAGCCAGAGACTATATTGTGCCATCAAGATTATACCCAGGGAATTTTTATGCCCTGCCTCAATCTCCTCAACAGTATAAACAACTATTAATGGCCAGTGGTATGGAAAAATATTTTCAAATAGCTCGTTGTATGCGCGATGAAGATACGCGTGGCGACAGACAGCCAGAATTTACTCAACTTGATATGGAAATGAGTTTCGTCGAAAAAAGTGACGTCATGAATGTTAATGAGCGTTTACTTATTGCTTTAGTTAAAAAATTATATCCGCAAAAGAAAATTCAAGAAATTCCTTTCCCTCATATTACCTACAAAGAAGCCATGGAAAAATATGGTAACGATAGACCCGATTTACGAAATGATAAGAATGATTCTGATTTACTGGCTTTTTGTTGGGTTGTTGATTTTCCATTTTTTGAAAGAACTGATAAATCAGATAATCCAAATACAGAAGGTGAATGGACTTTCACTCACAATCCTTTTTCCGAGCCAATTAAGGAACATAAAAAAAACATGATGGAGGGTAAAAATTTAGGAGAAATATTAACAACTCAATACGATATAATTTTAAATGGTTTTGAAATCGGTGGAGGAAGTATTCGAGCTCATGAAGCCGAAACTCTGCGTAAGGTTTTGAATATTATAGGTCACAAAGATGAAGACATAGAAAGAAATTTTGGTCATATGTTAAATGCATTTCAAACAGGAACTCCACCGCACGGTGGAATAGCTTGGGGTTTTGATCGTTTATTGATGCTTCTTGAAAATGAACCAAATATTCGTGAGGTTATTGCTTTTCCAAAAACCGGTGAAGGTAAAGATTTAATGATGGAATCTCCATCTTCTGTTTCCGACAAGCAACTTAAAGAATTAGGAATTGAAATTTCTAAAAAGAAATAATTATGAAGAAAAAAATTAGTCCTAAAAATCAACGACCTAGGGTAGTACTTGTAAATAGATGTATTATTTTAAATGAAAAAAGAAAGTTTCTATTAATTAAACGAGCACCAAATAATTATTATGCACCTGGTTTATGGGAATTTCCTGGTGGTAAACTAGACGAAGGACAAGATTTGTCAAACGCACTTGAACGTGAAGTGTTGGAAGAAACGGGATTACTTGTTTTACCTACATCTAGAATAGCTTACACTGAAAGCTCAATTATTCCGATCGGAAAATATAAAGATTTACCGTATGTTGTTATTGTTGGTATTGGCAAAAAAATAGGTGGTAAATTGAAACTTAGTGATGAACACACGGATTTTAAATGGGTAACAGCAAAAGAAGCTTACGACATGCCAATAAAAGGTGAGATAAGGAAATCATTAATAGTTTTAGAAAAAAGTTTGAAATCAAGAAAAATTTTAAATGAATTTAAATAATAAAGAGGAATTAATAATTAAAAGACTTACTAATTAGCATAAATTATGTCAGAAGTAATTTCCCCATACCAAATAAAACAAGGAACTTTTGAGGGGCCATTGGAGCTTCTATTGTCGCTTATCGAGCAGAAGAAGCTTTTTGTTAATGAAATATCATTAGCCGAAGTCACAAATGATTACATTGCTCACATAAAATCACTCGAGGGAATTTCGTCTGAAAAACATATTGCCAATGTTTCCTATTTTATTTTAATCGCCGCGACTTTGATTCTAATTAAATCAAAATCATTACTCCCAAATCTTTCTTTAACGGACGATGAAACCGAAAAAATTACCGACTTGGAAAATCGACTTAAATTATATTCTATAATTAAAAATGCCAGCATTGAAATCGGAAATAATTTTGGAACACAAATTATTTTTATGCCAACTGAAAGAATTTGGAGTGAGCCAATTTTTTCACCCGATGCTACAATTACCGTTAGTAATATGGCATTATCAATTTCTGAAATACTTGAAAAAGTTCCGAAAATAGCCGAAAAATTACCAGAGATAGAAATTAAAAAAATAATAAATATTGATGAAGTCATAAATAGTCTAACCGACCGAATTCAAAATGCCATCAATTTGTCATTTAAAGATTTTTCTCAAAGTCATGGAGCTCAGAATGAGGAGGAAGCCAAAATCCATGTTATTATTTCATTCTTAGCTATGCTAGAATTGGTCAGAGAAGGAATAATTGAAGTCATGCAAAATTCATCGTTTGGAGATATAGCAATTAATAAACAAATATAATATGGAAACAACTCTAGAAGCAAAAATTGAAGGTTTACTTTTTTATAAAGGCGAAGATGTCACAATTAAAACATTAGCTGAGCTTTTGAAAGTAAGCATCGAAGAAATAAATGAGGCTTTAAATAAATTAGAAATTTCACTAATCAACAGGGGTTTAGTCTTGGTTCGAAAAGATGAATCTGTTGTTTTGGGTATTACCAAAGAATTAAGTTCATTAATTGAATCAATCCGTAAAGACGAAATTACTAAAGAATTAACAAAGGCTTCACTTGATACTCTGTCTATTATTTTATATAAAAATGATCCATCAATGCAAAATGGAGTTTCGCGAAGTGAAATTGATTATATCAGAGGGGTGAATTCAAGTTTTATTCTTCGAAATTTAATTGTTCGAGGTCTAATTGAAAGAATCGCTGACCCGAAAGATAGCCGAAGACTACTTTATCGCCCAACATTTGAAACATTATCGTTTATGGGAATCACCGCTATTGATCAATTACCCAATTATCAAGAAGTTCGAAATCAATTACAAGAAGTATTAAAACAAGAACAAAAAAATGACTAATGCTTTAAAAATATTTCTTCCCTCAGTTATAAGTTTTATTTTTGGCTTACTTTTGACCCCGATCGCCACTCATTATTTTTATAAATATAAAATGTGGCGAAAAAATTCTAGGAATGGAAATATCCCCGAAAAAGAATTACAAGGTTTTGCTAAGATTCACGACCATGTAGCTGAAACTTCTACTCCTCGAACTGGTGGAATGATTATTTGGATTTCCGTTATTTTAACTGTCGCTGTTGTCGGTCTAATCGACATTATTTTTCGAAATCAACTAAGCGATAAATTATATTTTATTAGTCGCAGTCAAACTTTACTTCCTTTTTTCACTTTAATCGTCGCTTCGCTTATTGGACTAGGTGATGATTTCTTACAAATTTTTGGTCGGGGCAAATGGACAACTGATCCAATTATTTTGCGCTATATCAAAATTGGAATAATTTTATTACTTGGTTTGATAATTGGTTTTTGGTTTTATTTTAAATTGGGAGTCACAGAACTTTATATTCCTTGGTACGGTTTTATTAATTTAGGTTATTTATTTATTCCATTTTTCATGTTCATCATGCTTTCTCTGTGGTCAACGAGTGTCATTGATGGAGTTGATGGTCTCTCGGGCGGAGTTTTGGCTTCAATCTTCATGGCCTACACTTTAATTGCTTTTTTTAACAATCAAACTGATTTAGCCACCTTTTGTGCAGTCATTACTGGCGGAATCATGGCTTTTTTATGGTTTAATATTCCACCAGCTCGTTTTTATATGGGAGAAACAGGGATGATTGGCCTGACGGTGACTTTATCGGTTATTTCTTTTATGACTGATACGGTTTTACTTTTACCAATAATTGCTTTCCCACTTTTTATCACAGCAGTGTCTGATATTTTACAAATCTCTTCTCGAAAATTTAGAAATGGTAAAAAAGTATTTCTATTTGCGCCACTTCATCATCATTTTGAAGCTCTTGGTTGGCCTAAGTATAAAGTGACGATGCGTTATTGGATCGTTGGAATTATGACCTCAATCGTTGGAGTCATAATTTCTTTGATTGATTAAAAATGAAAAAAAATAATATTGATAAAATATTCTTCGGAATAGTTATAGCTCTTGTCATCGTGGGATTAATAACTTTTACTTCCGCCTCTTTAGGAATACTGGCTAAAAATGAAACCAAATTTTATGGTGTTATCTTTGGCCAATATATTTTTGGATTCTTGGGAGGCCTTATTGCTCTTTATATTGGTTTGAAAATTCCTTATAAATTGTTAAAAAAATATTCACTATTACTATTTATACTTTCCATTATTTTAACTGGCTTAGTTTTAGTTCCAGGAATTGGTCAGTCACATGGGGGAGCTCGGCGCTGGATTGAAATATTCGGCTATTCTTTTCAACCTGTGGAATTTTTAAAAATTGGTTTTATTATTTATTTTGCTGCTTGGTTATCATGGGTTAAAAATAAAGTTAAAGATCCACTTTTCAGTATTTTGCCACTAGTTGTCTTAATGATTATTATTGCAGGCGTTTTACTCAAACAACCTGATACTAAAAGTATTATTTTGATTACCATCACAGCCTTAATAATGCTTTTTGTTTCTGGTACACCACTAAAATTTATTTTCGGTGCATTAGGAATTTCTATTGTGTTGTTTTTTATTTTAGTTTCATTTCAACCTTATCTAAAAGAAAGAGTTAATACTTTTTTAAATCCAAGTGAAAATAGTCAAGGATCATCTTATCAATTACAACAGTCATTAATAGCTGTCGGATCCGGTGGGGTCTTTGGGCGAGGTTTGGGGCAAAGTATACAAAAATTTAATTATTTGCCAGAACCGCAAGGGGATTCAATTTTTGCCGTTATTGGAGAAGAGTTAGGTTTTATCGGCACGACAATTTTAATTTTATTATATATTGCTTTTGCTTTACGAGGTTATCGAATTGCAATTCGAAATGGCCCCGATGCTTTTGCTAAATTACTAGTTATTGGCCTTGTTTCGATAATTACCGCCCAATCTTTCATGAATATTGCCTCGATTATTGGTGTTTTCCCACTGACCGGCGTGCCTCTTGTCTTTATTTCCCATGGTGGCACAGCTCTACTCTTATCTCTTGGTATGGTCGGCATCATTCTCAACATCTCTCGCTACCAAGGCAAACCTATTTTGGATAGATAATGTCAGGGTATTGACATTTATTTTTATTCATGATAGTATACTAAATGTACCTTGAATTCAGGTCACCGACCCACGCCGAGTGCTAGCCGTTAATTGGTTGAGCCAGGGGGTGACCTTAAAATCGATGTTTCCGCAATTGCTGTCTGGTTCCGGTTTGCCATCCGGAATTGCTTATATGCGGACGTCGAAAATGTGATCATTGCGGGTAGCCACATCCGGCAGAACCCTCGTGATCAAATCAGTGATAGCCTGTTGTAAAAGACAGGCTATTATTTATGCTAGAAAAATATTTTTAAATAAGATATAATTGGAAATATGAAAATATTATTAACTGGAGGGGGGACAGGAGGGCATTTTTATCCTCTTATTGCTATCGCTGAAAAATTACTGGAAGTTGCTGACAAAGAAAAAATCATCGATTTAAAACTTTATTACATGTCAGATCGTCCTTACGACAAAAAAATGCTTTTTGAAAATAAAATCACCTTTGTTAGAATTCCAAGTGGAAAAATGCGAACATATTTTTCGATTAGTAATTTTTTTGATATTTTTAAAACTGCCACTGGCGCCATGTTTGGTTTAATCGCGATGTTTTTTATTTTCCCTGATGTTGTTATCTCGAAAGGTGGTTACGCCGCTTTCCCTGCAGTTTTAGCTGCACGATTTTTTCGTATCCCTGTGATTGTTCACGAGTCTGATTCTTATCCTGGACGTTTAAATGTTTGGACGGCTAAATTTGCTTGGCATGTGGCTATTTCTTGGCCTGAAGCAGGTGAATATTTACCGAAGGAAAAAACAGCTTTAACCGGTCAACCAATTCGGAAAGAAATATTGCATGGTGATTCAAATGGCGCTCATAACTTTTTTAAACTCAAACCTGAATTGCCAATCATTTTAGTTATTGGTGGTTCACTTGGGGCGCAAAAGATCAATGATATTGTTGTGGATGTACTACCCGAACTGCTTTCTCGTTATCAAATAATTCACCAAGCGGGTTTTAATAATATTAATGAAGTTTCAGCCCGTTCAAAATTATTAATGGATAAAAATCCAAATATAGAAAGATACGTAGCTACGCCATATTTAAATAATTTAGCGACGCGAATGGCGGCAGGTTGTGCCGATATTATTATTTCCCGAGCCGGAAGTGCTATATTTGAATTTGCTTCTTGGGGTAT
>CAYRQO010000029.1:0-9258 GCA_964426515.1 uncultured Candidatus Saccharibacteria bacterium
CTGAAGCTTTTAAAATAATTCCAGATGAATTACAATTTTATAAAAGAATGAATTTACCGATTCCTCATTTGTGTCCGAATTGTCGGCATTATCAAAGACTTAAACAAAGAAATCCATTAAAACTCTGGCATCGAAAATGTATGAATGAAGGTTGTGAGAATGAATTTGAAACTTCATATGCTCCCGATCGACCTGAAATAATTTATTGCGAAAAGTGCTATCAGAGAGAAGTTTACTAATAGGTAGCAAGTAATAAGGAATAAAAATAATAAAGCCCCTCAATACTCGAAAGAGGGGCTCCGCTCTGGGTGATATGTATAAGGTCGTTATAGTTACGACCCCAAAGCGATGAATTGCTGAATTATAGGTATTTGCCGTACCATATCGGCCCTATAATTTTAGTTTCCATAAACTGTTTTTTATTCTGGGCGGTGAGAATATGGGCTTGAGAAAAAGTCCCCCAGATACAGTTTTGCACGCCTGATAGCGTCGACGCTTGAAAAGGGCAATTCGATTACATATTACACAAAACTATGAAAAAGGCAAATTTTTTGCTAAAATCATTTTATATGAGTGAAAATAATAATGAAACAAAGCCCGCTTCCGCTAAAAGCTCCAGCGCGGCGAGAGAAGAAAATATATTAAAATTTTGGAAAGAAAATGACATTTTTAATAAAAGTTTAGAAAAAAAATCACCTCAAGGTGAATATGTTTTTTATGAAGGGCCACCGACGGCTAATGGTAAGCCAGGAATTCATCATTTGGAAGCTCGAGCTTTTAAAGATGTTATTCCTCGTTATAAAACTATGCAAGGTTTTCATGTGCGTCGAAAGGGTGGTTGGGATACTCATGGATTGCCTGTTGAATTGCAAGTTGAAAAGAAATTGGGTTTAACTTCGAAAAAAGCGATTGAGGAATATGGGATTGCCAAATTCAACCAAGAGTGTAAAGAAAGTGTTTGGGAATATACTGACCTTTGGGAAAAATTTACCGAGCGAATTGGCTTTTGGGTAGATCAGAAAAATCCATACGTCACATATCACAATAATTATATTGAATCAGTTTGGAATGTTATTAAAGAAGCTAATAAACAAAAATTACTTTATAAAGATTATAAAGTTGTACCTTGGTGCCCACGTTGTGGGACAGGACTTTCTTCACATGAGCTTGCTCAAGGATATGAAAATGTTAAAGATTTATCTGTTTATGCAAAATTTAAAGTAAAAATAAAATCTGATAATAATGTTTATATAATTGCTTGGACGACAACACCTTGGACTTTGCCTGGAAATGTGGCACTTGCAGTTGGCAAAAACATACAATATGTCTGGCTTAAAAAAGACGATGAAATTTTGATTGTTGCAGAAGATAAAAAAGATATAGTCGGAGAAGGATATGAAATTGTACAAAAAGATTTTGGAGAACAACTTATAGGTTTAGAATATGAGCCACTTTATCCATATCTAGAAAATACAATTTCTGATACCGAAAAACCTAAACTTGAAAAAGCTTTTAAGGTTTACAATGCTGACTTTGTGACAACAGAAGATGGAACGGGTGTTGTTCATACGGCCGTCATGTATGGACAAGATGACTTTGTCCTGGGGAATGAAATTGGTTTACCAAAACATCATTTAGTCGGGCTTGATGGTAAATTTTTTACTGGCACGGATTTCTTAGAAGGTCGTTTTGTTCGCGACGAAGAAGTGGCTGTTGATATTATTAAAGATTTAGCTCATCGAGGTTTATTATTTAAAAAAGAAAAATACGAACACTCATATCCACATTGTTGGCGTTGTAAAACGGCTCTTATTTATTACGCTCGAGATTCTTGGTATATCAAAATGTCAGCTCTTCGCGATAAGATGGTCAAAGAAAATGAAGGCATAAATTGGGAACCAGCTTATATTAAAGAAGGACGTTTTGGTGAATGGCTCAGAGAAATAAAAGATTGGGCGATTTCCCGCGAGCGTTATTGGGGTACACCACTTCCAGTTTGGGCTTGTGACCAATGTAAGAAGATTGAAGTTCTTGGCAGTATTGAAGATATAAAATCAAAAACCAAAAAATCTGGAAACAAATATTTTATTATGCGTCACGGTGAGACAGAATGTAATGTAAGGGGTGAAGTAAGTTCCACTGTAAATAATAATGATAATTTAACAGAAAAAGGAATCGCACAAGTAGAACAAACAGCCAAAGAGATAAAAAATAAGAATATAGATTACATTATAACTTCTCCTTTTGTTAGGACAAGAGAAACAGCAGAATTATTGGCCGAAAAAATTGGTTTAGAAAAAGAAAAAATTATTTACGATGATAGACTTCATGAAATGTCTGTGCCGATGTATGAAGGAAAAAAGTGGAAAGAATATCATGATGCTTATGCTAAAACTGTAGAGAATTTTTATAAATCTCCAGAAGGGAATGAATCCTATGAAGATGTTAGACGTCGGTCAATGAGTTTCTTGTACGACATAGAAACAAAATATAATAATAAAAATATTATTGTTATTACCCACGGTAGCCCTGTTTGGCAAATGTTCTCTGAAGTAAATATGTTAAGTACAGAAGAATCTTTGGGGGTAGTTAAAAATGAAAAAAATTTCAATTATATAAACAATGGAGAATTTGTTGAATTGCCATTTGTCCCACTTCCTCATGATAATAATTTTAAACTTGATTTACACAAACCATTTATTGATGAAGTGAATCTTGTTTGTGAATGCGGAGGAAAATTGGAACGATCAAAAGAGGTGATGGATGTTTGGCTTGATTCAGGTACGATGCCTTTTTCCCAAGATCATTATCCATTTGAAAACAAAGAGTTGGTAGAAAAAAGTTACCCAGCCGACTTCATAAGTGAAGCCATTGATCAGACTCGGGGATGGTTTTATACTCTTCATGCCGTTGGAGCGATTATGGGGAAGGGAAAAGCTTATAAAAATGTAATTTGCTTGGGACATTTACTTGATGCGAATGGAAAGAAAATGAGTAAATCACTCGGTAATGTAGTTGATCCATGGGTGATGATGGATAAATACGGAGTAGATACACTTCGGCTTTGGATGTATGCGGTCAATCAACCAGGGGAATCAAAAAACTTTGACGAAAAAACTGTTTCTGAACTTCATAATAAAGTTTTCAATTTGCTTTATAATGTTCTAGCATTTTATGAGTTATATAGAGATAAAGAAGTAGAAAGTAGCAAGAAGCAAGTAGTAAGCAAAAATATTCTGGATCAGTGGATAATTGCTCGTTTAGATCAATTAATTGAAAGTACAACAAAACATTTAGATAATTATAAATTACTTGAACCAGTTCGAACTATTCGAGAATTTATTGATGATCTGTCGACTTGGTATGTCAGACGAAGTCGTGAAAGATTAAAAGATAATGATGAAGAGGCTAAAACAACTTTGTATTATGTTCTTAAGACATTAATTAAATTAATGGCGCCATTCACGCCTTTTGCTTCTGAAGATATTTGGCAGAAATTAAAAACAGAGAGAGATGAAGAAAGTATCCATTTAGCCGATTGGCCCGCCTCTGCTTTAAGCTACAGCGAGGCAATGTCCACTTCCGCACAAGACTACGGCGAGGCAAGTCAAAAAATTATTGAAGAAATGGAAAAAGTTCGAGAGATTGTAACTCTAGGGCTTGAAGCCAGACAAAAAGCTGGAATAAAAGTTCGTCAGCCACTTATCTCAATAAAATTAAAGAGTTATGATCTTGATAAAGAATATACAAAAATTATTAAAGATGAACTTAATATTAAAATGGTTATTGTTGATGAAAAAATGTCGGAAGAATTAGAAATAAATACCGAAATAACTGAAGAATTAAAAAAGGAAGGGCAATACCGAGAACTTTTGCGGGCCATTCAAGATATGAGAAAAAAACAAGGTTTAAATCCAAATAGTGTAGTCACACTTTCGATTGAAACAGGAGTTGATGGGCAAGAATTGATAAATGGTTTTGATGAAGAAGAATTCAAAAAAACTATTGGAGCCAAAAATATCCATATAAAAGAAAATGACGGCGTTGAAGTAAAAATCGACGAATTTGTCTTTAAAATATCTATAGAAAAATAGTTTTAAAAATGTGGTAAAATAGAAGTATGAAAGTCAAAAAGTTAGGACATTGTTGTTTCGTTGTTGAACCTAAAAATGGAGTGAGGATTATGACTGATCCTGGAGCTTTTTCATCTCTTCAAATAGAAGAAAAAAATATTAATATCGTTTTAATTACACACGAACATAATGATCATCTACATATTAATTCTTTGAAAGAAGTAATAAAGAATAATCCCAATGTCGTAATAATTACTAATACTTCTGTTGGTAAAATTATCAGTGAAAATAATATTGAATATAAAAAAGTTGAAGAAGGCGAAAGGTTTGAAATCAACGGAGTAAATATTGTCGGTTTCGGAAATACTCATGCTGAAATATATGACACATTTGGTTCTGTTCAAAATACTGGTTATATGATAGATAATCTTTGTTATGCTGGAGATTCATTTAATTATCCCGATGCAGATGTAGATATATTAGCTCTTCCTGTTGCAGGTCCATGGATGAAAATGAAAGATGCCATAGAGTATGCAAAAAATATAAGACCAAGGATTTGTTTTCCTGTACACGATGCAATTATGCAAAACTTTGCAACTTTTGTCTGGAGAATTCCTGAAAATATTTTAAAAGAAGATAATATTATTTTTAAAAAATTAGAAATAGGAAAAGAAGAAGAAATTTAAATATGGAAAAGATTAAAAATATTATTGAAAATAAAATTGATGATTCTAGGCATTTTGAGAGTGCTAGACAAGAGTTGTTGGATTATCAGTTTCAATATATTGAGAAAATAGATAGGGGTGATATTACAACACCGGAAGAAGATACTGATTTTGATGAGACTAATGATTATTATAAATTTAGAAAAAATTTTAAAGAGAAGTTAACTAATTCTTTCTCAAAATATTTATTTGATTATACGACTTTAGATAATCAGTTGGTAGAAGAATATTATAAAAGAGTGGGTAAAAAAGATTTTAACGAAGAAATTTGTAATAATTGGCTACAAAATATCTTTAATGAAATTGGTATCATTTATGATTCTCAAGATATGGAATGGAGAGAGAATGTCTTTTCTTTTATAAAAGAAAAGATTAATGAAATTGGCCCTGAAAAAAAAGACTATAATGATGAAGACGAAGAAAAAGAAAAAAAAGAAAAAAATCTCGGCCTTATTCATTTTAATGTAACAAAAGAAAAGAAACTTTCAGAATATGGTTTAAGACCCAAAGATGCTTGTCTGGATGTTCATTTAAGTGACTTATATAAACAAAAAGAAGAAAATAGTGAGATAGTGAACATTTTCTCGGGGAATAGTTGGTCACAATTAGCCTGTGATATTGTTGATAAACACCCAGATATTAAAGCCGTAATCGGTAGATCTTGGCTTATTGATTCTCCTTTGGGGCAAAGAATTGGTTTTACAAAATATGGTGAAAATAAGAGCTTACGTAATGGGAGTTTCTGGGGTCAATTTATTGATGAAAATGGTAAAATAAAAAAAGAAAAAATTGATAAATTTTTAAGAACAGGACAACCTGATTATTTTGTTTCAATGGGTTTTATAAAAGTTAAAGATTTTCTTGGAAAATATTTACCCGACGGAAGAAAAGGGCCAGTTAAACTAAAAGATAGAACAAGGGAATCTATAATTTTTGAAAATGAAAAAGAAAAAACTATTAAAGAAATAGAGAAGAGATTTAATGAACTTTCTTATGAAAAGATAAATAAATTAATAATGAATTCTGTCTTTTCTGATTTTTTTAAAACAAGCTTGGGGGTAGAATTTCTTAGTTTTCTTGAAATTGCCAAATCCAAAAATCTGAAATCTTTTGATGAAATAAAAAGTGAAAGATACTTGGAATTAAAAAAAGAGTTTAGAAAATTCATTGAAGAAAAAGAGAATCAATATGTAGAAAAGGTAATAACTATTGAGTAATATGCATCACATTTATCACACTCATGGATTTATACTTTCGTCTCGCAATATGGGCGAGGCGAATAAGATGTTGACGATTTATACTAGAGAGATGGGCTTGGTCAGAGCCGTGGCGCAGGGGATAAGATTACATAAATCAAAACTTCGTTTTACACTGCAGGATTTTTCATATGTAAATGTTGATTTAGTCAGGGGTAAAGAATTATGGCGAGTAACATCAGCCAAACACATAAATTCATTTCCACTTGCTCGTTTAAATTTTTCCTCACTTTTATTAATGACCAGAGTAAGTCGTTTGCTTGAACGACTTTGTAATGGTGAAGGTCCAAGTGAGGATATTTTTGATGATTTTATTCAAGCTCTATACTTACTTGATGTTAATGAAATGGCTTCAACTTCTCGTGAAGCTTTAGAGCTTCACTTGGTTTTGCGAATTATGAATAGTCTTGGATATATTGGTGATTCGGAAATATTGGCTAAATATCTATCATCATCATTTGATCAAAGTAAAACAGAGGCCCTGCTTCGTGAACGGCAGTCGATAATCGCCCATATAAATAAAGCCTTAACCGAGAGTCAATTATAATTTTTTATGTTATACTGTATCTATGAGAGAAGAGGAAAAAAATAAAATTGAAGATATTAAAATGCACCTTTATGATCCGAACGAGAAGGCTATGAGTCACCAAAGAGAAGGGGTATTACACCAAGTTGATCATGATTTTAATGATAAATGGAAAGAAGATAATCAAATAAAAGAAAATTCTGACATGAATCATAAATTTAAAAAACCGCCAGTTTCTATTTTTAAAAAATTTTTTCTAATTTCGGTTATTTTTTTCTTAGCTGCTTTAGGTTTTGCTTTTTATAAATTTTATTATAATGATACTTCTGTCTCAGGCCAGAAAATAAATATTGAAGTTATTGGTAGTGCTTTTGCTAAAGGGGGAGATGAATTACCACTACAAATCGAAATTACGAATAACAATGCTGCTAGTTTAGAGTTTACAAATCTGATTATTGAATATCCAAAAGGAGCCGACGACAATACTCTTGAAGTTATTCGTTTGCCGAAGGATCCAATTGGAACCATTAAGTCCGGAGAGAGTGTTATGCGAAATGTAAAAGTTAAACTTTATGGTCAAGAAAAATCGGTTCGTAATATTAAAGTTAGCTTAGAATATCATCCCGAAGGTTCTAATGCTATTTTTACGAAAGATAAATATTATCCTGTGACAATAAGCATTGCGCCATTATCAATTGATTTTGAAGCGCCTAATAATACAACCTCTAATCAACCAGTGACATTTAAAATTACTGCAACTTTAAATACTTCTTTACCAGAAGATAATCCTATTTTGCAGATGACTTATCCGAATAATTTTATTTTTGACGAAGCTCTACCTGCTCCAATTGTCGGAAATTCGGTTTGGGACCTTTCAACCATTACAGCAGAGAATCCAATTGTTATTGAAGTCCGGGGACGCTTGGTTGGCGAGGATAATGAAGAGCAAGTCTTCCATGCTTATGCTGGGACGACAAATGGAACTAACCAGTCACAAGTGGGTGTCGTCTATAGTTCAGTCTTACATAAAATATTAATTACAAAACCATTTTTGGAGGCTAACATTTTAGTTGATAGCCGTAACCAGAAAGAATATGCTGTCTCGGGTGGAAAAATTGTGAATGTTGAAATTGCTTGGGCTAATAATTTAACAACTAGAGTCACTGATGGACAAATAATTGTTAATTTATCTGGAAATGTTTTTGATAAAAGTACGGTTAAAGCCATGAATGGTTTTTATGATTCAGCCAACAATCAAATTATTTGGGATAGAAATTCGAATCCTGAATTATCGGAAATAAATCCAGGTGAAAATGGAACAGTTTCGTTTAGTTTTGTTCCAACCTCACTTATTGGTTTATCAACTATTAAAAATCCGCAAGTTTCAATTAAAGTTAGCATTAAAGGCCGAGAACCACTTTTTGGTTCGACATATAATGATATAAATAATTTTTCTGAAAAAGTAGTTAAAGTCGTCTCAGATTTTCAGATTGCTTCATCGGCCGTGTACTCGACCGGTAGTCTGCCTCCAAAAGCTGAAACGGAAACAAAATATATTGTGACTTGGACGCTATCAAATTCGGCCAACAATATCACGGGGGCTTCGGCTCGATCAGCCTTGCCAATATATGTTAAATGGGTAGGATTGGCCTTGGGGACGAATGATAATTTAAGTTATAACGATGTGACCCGAGAAGTTGTTTGGAATATTGGTCAAGTTTTACCAAATACTGGCATTAGCTCAAATCGAGAAATATCTTTTGTCATTGCACTTAAACCATCACTTTCTCAAGTTGGCAGTGTCCCACAATTAATGAAAGATATTTTTCTAACGGGAACAGATTCTTTCACAAATACAACAATTAATAGTAAACATAATCCAATTAACACTTCACTATTAAATGATCCAAATTTTAAACCAGGGAATGGGCAAGTCGTTAAATAATTACTGATTATTAATTACCAATTAAAAATTAATTTAAAATCAAATGGCTGAAAAAAATGAAAACCTAATGAATAAAATAATTTCCCTCTGTAAAAGGCGAGGTTTTATTTATCCGGGTTCAGAAATTTATGGGGGATTGGCAGGAACATATGATTATGGACCACTGGGATCGTTATTGAAAAAAAATATTGAAGATTCATGGATAAACTATTTTGTTAAAAATCGAGAGAATATTTATTTAATTGATACACCTATTCTAATGCATCCACGAGTTTGGGATGCTTCTGGTCATGTGGCAAATTTTGTCGATCCAATTTCTAAATGTAAAGCCTGTGGGCATGGTTTTCGAACGGACCAAATTCAAGATCCAGAAGTTTGCCCAGATTGTGGAGGAAAACTTAGTAGTCCAAATAATTTTAATTTAATGCTACAGACTAAAATGGGGGCTTCAGAAGAAACAGCTATTGCGACTTATCTTCGCCCGGAAGAAGCCCAGAGTATGTTTATTAATTTTAAAAATGTTTTACAATCATTGTCGCCGAAAATTCCTTTTGGTATTGCTCAAATTGGTAAAGCCTTCCGCAATGAAATAACGCCTCGAGATTTTATCTATCGTTTGAGAGAATTTGAAATAATGGAGTTTGAATATTTTATTCACCCCAATGATCCTTGGGAAGCATTTTTTGATAATTTTTTATTGGAACAAAAAGATTGGCTTTCAAAGATTGGTGTT
>CAYRQO010000030.1:0-9205 GCA_964426515.1 uncultured Candidatus Saccharibacteria bacterium
TTAAGGGGACGACGGTTTAGTAAACCGTTGATTTAAACCACTCATCCACGCCTCCTCGCTTTACTTCCAATTATCCTATACTAACATATTTAAAATTTTAATAAATAGATTAAAATTTTGAGTAAGAATACAAATATGATAAGGTAAAATTATATTTGGCTAATTTCAAAATGTTTGAAACGCCCGATTATATAATTTAGGGAGACGTGTCAGAGTGGTCTATCGTACCTCTTTGCTAAAGAGGCAGGGGCTTCAAACCCCCTCGACGGTTCGAATCCGTCCGTCTCCGCAAAAAGTAAAAGACTATGGTATAATGAAAATATGGAGGAAGAAATTGAAAAACTAAAAAAAGAAAATGAACTACTAAAGAAAATAAATGAAAATAAATCAGATATTATTTCTATCACCGCTCATCAACTTCGAACTTCTTTGTCGGCTTTAAAATGGATATTTCGAATGTTTATAAATGAAGATGTGGGGAAATTAACCAATGAACAAAGTGAACTAGCACAAAAAGCCTACAATAGTAGTGAACGAATGTTAGCCTTAGTAAACGATCTTCTAACTTTAAGTTATGCCGAGGATGCTTCTATCTCATATAATATACAAAAAACTGATATTCTTTATTTAGTTGAACAAACAATCTTTGAATTTTCTGAAGAAACAAATAAAAAAGGTATCGGCTTAATTTTCTTAAAACCAGATATTTCAATGCCAATGATTAACTGTGATGAAAATATGATTCGGGTTGTTCTTCAAAATTTAATTGAAAATGCAATTAAATACAGTAATCCGGGTGGAAAAGTTTTTGTCTCTATGAAACAAAAAGAAAATGATTTACAAATCTCAATTCACGATACGGGAATTGGAATTAAAGATGAAAATAAAGATAACATTTTCAAAAAATTCTTCCGAGCTCCAAATGCTGTAGAAAAAGATTCTATTGGTTCTGGTTTGGGTTTATTTACAACCAAAAGTATCATAGAAAAACATAGGGGTAAAATCTGGTTTGAAAATGTCGAGGGAGGTGGAACTACTTTCTTCTTCTCATTGCCTATTATTTAATTAATATGGTATAATCAACAAGTATGAAAAAAATACTGATAATTGAAGATGATAGTTTCCTCCAAGATCTTGAGGCTGTAAAGCTAAAAAAAGAAAAATATGAAGTCATTACCGCTTCAACCGGAGAAGAGGCTGTTAATATGATTAGTGAACCTAATATTGATATAATTCTTCTTGATCTAATATTGCCAAATTATGATGGATTTGAAATTCTTAAAAAAATTAGAGAAATTGATAATTTAAAAGAAATACCAGTAATCGTTTTCTCAAATTTATCCGAGGAAAAAGACATAAAAAAATCAAAAGAATTAGGAGCCACGGACTTCATGGTTAAATCTAATTTTACTCTCGATGAACTCGTAAAACATATCAATAAGATTTTAAAATAAACCAAGCCTTGCTTGGTTTTTTAAATAGAAACTTGTGAATGTGTTATAATATATAAATGTCACTAACAAAAGGCCAAACAATAATACTTTTGATAATTTTTATCATTATTGGTGGACTTGTGTTATACGGCGAAAATTCAACTAATATTTTCTCCCCTCTTGATTATGTACTTAGATAATAACATTGAATCACAATTTAGAATTGATATAAATCAAAAAAAGGCTCTTTCTCGACTTGGCTTAAATAAAGTTCGGGACCTTTTATATTATTTCCCCTCTCGCTATACCGACATCAGTGAATTCCACCATATTAATACTTTAAATGATGGGGAAACGGCCACAATCATCGGAAAAATTTCAAATTTAAAAACTAAAAAAAGTTTTAAAAGTAAAATTCCGATGGGTGAAGCTACTATTTCTGATTTAACTGGGAAAATCCATATTATTTGGTTTCACCAACCCTATTTAGCTAAAATGTTGAAAGACGGATCGACTGTTCGGGTCACAGGCAAAATTTCAAATCATAAAACATATGGCCTAACTCTGACAAATCCAGAAATAAATAAAGAAGACGTCTTACCAATTGATTTACATGATTCATTGTTTTCCGCCAAAGGCGGACCCGCCCCTGGCGGGCAATATGGTTTTCCTATTTATCCTGAAACAAAAGGTATTACTTCTAAATGGCTATATCATGCCATCAGTAAAATTTTAAAAAATGAGGCGCTTAAAAATATTCCTGATTATTTAAATAAAGACATATTAGATAAATATAATTTACCATCTCTTCACACTGCTTTAGTTTGGATTCACTTGCCGCAAAAAAAAGAGCATGCCGAAATTGCCCGTAAAAGATTTGCTTTTGAAGAAGTATTTTTCATCCAACTAGCTCGCCAACAAGAGAGAAAAAAATTCGATGAATTATTTTCTTATAAACTTATTATTAAAGATAATGATATAAAAGATTTCGTTTCCAGGTTTCCCTTCAAGCCAACCCTGGCTCAAACAAATACAATTAAAACAATTTTAGAGGATTTAAAAAAAGATAAACCAATGTCTCGACTCATTGAAGGAGATGTGGGAAGTGGAAAAACTTTCGTGGCCGCGACAATTGCTTATGCCGTCATTAAAAACAGGCCGGCCGGTCAATCATTCGGTAATTTACAAGTCGCTTATATGGCTCCAACCGAAGTTTTAGCTGTCCAATTATTTGAAAACTTTATTAAATATTTCGAACACACTGGAATTTCAATTGCCCTTATGACATCAAGCGGTTGTCGTAAATTTCCTAGTAAAAGTGCAGCTTGGGAAAATGGAGCACAAATAAAAACTTGGACTCCTATTGCTCGCAATCAGCTTTTAAAATGGATAAAAAATGGTGAAATACCAATCGTTATTGGAACTCATTCGCTTATTTCAAAAACTGTAGAATTTGAAGATTTAGGATTGGTAATTATCGATGAACAACATCGCTTTGGGACCAACCAAAGAATGAAATTAGCTAAAAAAGAAGGTCACTCCCCTCATTATCTTTCGATGACAGCCACGCCGATTCCTCGAACATTAGCTTTAACTATTTACGGTGATTTAGATCTTTCAATTATTGACCAAATGCCTGAAGGGAGAAAAAAAGTTATCACTGAAATTGTCCCAGAAAATAAAAGAACTCTGGCTTATGAAAAAATTAAAAAAGAATTAGACGCTGGGAGACAAGTTTATATTATTTGTCCGAAAATCGAAAACAGCGAGGAGGTCGGATATAGTGCTTCAGGAAGCTCTTCGCAGGCCGACGGGCCGAGAAAAGAAATTTTTCAGCAGAAAAATATTCGTGCTGACGGAAATACTGTATCCGATCTCCGAGCGGTGACAAGTGAGGCCAAGAGATTAAAAAAAGATATTTTCCCAAATTACAATATCGATATCATGCATAGTAAGATGACGAAAATAAAAAAAGAAAAAGTTATGCGTGATTTTGCCGAGCATAAAATAGATATTTTAGTTTCAACTTCAGTTATCGAAGTTGGGGTCAATGTAGAAAATGCTACCGTCATTATGATTGAAGGTGCAGAACGTTTTGGCCTGGCTCAACTTCACCAACTTCGTGGCCGAGTTATTCGTTCAACATTTCAATCATGTTGTTATTTATTTGCTGATGCCAAATCTGACAAGACCATTGATAGATTAAAAGCTTTAACCAAAGCTACTAATGGCTTTGAACTAGCGGAACTTGATCTATCTCTCCGTGGAGCAGGATTACTTGGTGGTGACAAACAATGGGGTATCACCGACCTTGGAATGGAAGCCCTAAAAAATATTAAAATGGTGGAAGCTGCTCGAAATGAAGCGATTCATCTAATCGAAAAAGATACTGACCTAAAAAAATCTCCCCTCTTAGCCGAAACCCTCAAAAACAAAAATATCAAATTACATTTTGAATAAAAAACATCCCGATATAGTCGGGATGTTTTTTATTACTTAATTAAATTTTTAATAGCATGATATAACATTACTGCCTCTTCCTCATCATTCTTGTCTTGTCTTTCATTATATCTTCCTCCATCACCATAAACATAAGTATTAGCTGAAACTCTAACATTATCTAATTGACCTTCAGAATAATAACCATCTGCCATTCGAGGATCATTTTTATTAATCAATTTTGATATTAAATCAAGATTGTGAGCAAATGCAGCTAAATCACTTAAATTCCATACATTCATTCTTAATTTTAAATATTCATAAACTTTTTTTATTTCTTCTTCAGAGACCGCAGAAGTATTCCTTAAAAAATCAGCGTCAATTTTTTCATTAGCTAATTTAAATTCATTCCTTTTTTCTTCAAGGGCTTTACCATATTCTTCTCCTGTACCATACTTATCAATAAGCTCATGAATAGTTGTAGCACTTACAAAATATCCCTCACCTTTTTCTACAAGAATTCCTGTTTTTATTAAATTAACCCACCCTCTAATATCTTCCTGTAAAATATAATTATCCTCAAACCCCAGTTCCATTTTATTTTTAGGATTACTCTTGTTTTCCATTGTCTGAGCCCTAGTATTTATTGGCCCCAGCAACCCTACAGACATAACAAGAGCCAAAAAAGCTTTCTTGAGTTTTGGATTATTATTAATTTTATTTAAAATTACATCGGTGATCCCTGTTTCTTTTTCTAAAGAAACTGTCTCTTCTCCTTTTATATTTAATGATTCTCTCATATATAGATAATTCTTTATTAATAATATTTTCTTATTATACTATTAATTTTTATATTGTCCACCCTCTAGGACTTGAACCTAGGACCTGGCGCGTATAAGGCGCTCGCTCTACCAACTGAGCTAAGGGTGGAATTGGTAATCTAAAACTAAATACATATTACAGAAAAATGGCCCTATTTGCAAACAATCCCCCGAGCTTTACTTGGGGGATTGTTTTACTTTCTACTTCCTACCTACTACTTACTACTATATTATTTTTCTTTAACTTTCGGCAATATTCCGCTAGCTATTATTAATTCATTGTATTCAGCTTGCTCAAGAGTTTCAACTTCAATTAATTTCTTGGCGATCAGGTCAAGGACTTTGCGTTTTTCCATTAAGATTTTTTTGGCTTCGGCGAAAGAATTATTCATAATTTTTGAAACTTCCGAATCAATAATTGAACTAACTTTCTCTGAATATTCTTTTTCGTTAACTCCTTGACCAAACATGACTTGTCCACCATCACTCTCAAGAGCAATTGGTCCAATCTCATCACTCATACCCCAGCGAGTAACCATGGCTCGGGCCAAATTTGTCGCCACTTGCAAATCATTTGATGGTCCAGTTGTAATATCGCCAAAGACCATTTCTTCGGCCACATAGCCACCGAGCGACATTGTGATGTCATCGAGAAATTCTTTTTTACTTTGTAGTCTTCGTTCTTCAAGAGGAAGTTTTAAAGTATATCCGCCAGCTCGGCCACGAGAAACAATCGAAACCTTGTGAACCGGATCAGCATATGGCAAGACCGAGGCCACCAATGCGTGCCCGGCTTCATGATAAGCTGTAATTTCTTTTTCTTTTTTTGAAAGTAAATGACTTTTTCGCTCAGGTCCCATCATAACTTTTTCAATTGAACGAATTAAATCAAATTGAGCAACTTTTTTTCTGTCTTCACGAGCTGCCAAGATAGCGCCTTCATTCATGAGAGAATATAAATCGGCTCCTGAGAAACCCGGTGTTCGCTCGGCAATAACTTTCAAATCAACATCTTCAGCAAAAGGTTTTTTACGAGAATGAATTGTCAAAATTTCTAATCGATCAGAACGATCTGGCAAATCAAGTGTAACTCGTCTGTCGAAACGCCCAGGGCGAAGAAGAGCTGGATCAAGAACATCACCACGATTAGTGGCCGCCATGACAATAACTTTTTCATTTGGTTCAAAGCCATCCATTTCAACTAAGATTTGGTTTAAAGTTTGTTCTCGTTCGTCATTTCCTCCACCAACACCGGTACCACGAACTCGGCCGACGGCATCAATTTCATCAATAAAGACAATTGAGGGCGCAGCTTTTTTTGCCATCTTAAATAAATCACGGACTCGTGAAGCTCCAACTCCGACAAACATTTCAACGAACTCTGATCCGGATAAATGGAAAAATGGCACTGCCGCTTCTCCAGCTACCGCACGAGCCAGTAATGTTTTCCCCGTTCCCGGAGAACCAGTTAGAAGTACGCCTTTTGGAATCCGAGCGCCAATATCTAAAAACTTTTTTGGATTTTTCAAAAAATCAACAATTTCTTTTAATTCTTCTTTGGCTTCTTTACTTCCGGCCACATCTTTGAAAGTCACTTTGCTATTTTTATCATTTGGATCAGTAATCCGAGCTTTTGATTGACCAAAAGTGAAAGCTTGCATACCTTGGCCTTTGACTTGCCGAGTTAGCATCCAAATAAAGAAAACGATAATTAAAACTGGTAGCAGAAAAGGCAAAATATTAATTAGCCAATAAGAAAAGCCTGATTCATTTTTAATTTCAATGGATGAAGCTGTCAGTTCGGCTGGAGTCACTCCATAATTAAAAAGTGTTTCCGACAATGAACTCTCAACTTCTTTTTTTGCCTTGCCTTTTGTGCCATCTTTAAAACTCACATTGACATCACTGCCGGCGACTTCAATTTTAGAAATAGTGCCAGCTGTCACTCCACTGGCCACATCAGAAATAGTTAAACTCTTTACATCTTCAGGGGTCTTAGCTAAGAAAGTATAAAGAAGAGTGATACTAATAAAAATAAAAATGGCAATAATGACCTGATTGATAATATTAGGTGTTTTGGGTTTTAATTCTTTTTTGTCTTTTGTATTTGGATTCATAGTATCTTGCATTATACACATTAAGTAGTTAAAAATAAAGCCTGTAATTTTTGATATTATTTAAGATTATTGGTACGATATATAATATGACAACCTTTATCGACAACCGAAAAGCTCATTTTAATTACACTATCGAAGAAACATGCGAGGCTGGTATTGAGTTGTCAGGTTTTGAAGTTAAATCAATTAAAAATGGCACGGGGAGCATCACTTCAGCTTTTTGTATTGTCCGTGGAGGTGAAGCTTTCATTATTGGTATGCATATTCCTCCCTATCAGCCTCACAATATTGATTTAGGTTATGATCCTGACCGCAATCGACGTCTTCTTTTATCAAAAAAAGAAATAAAAAAGCTAGCTGAAAAAGATGATATAAAAGGGTTGACTCTGATTCCCATTTCGTTATATAGTAAAGGACGCTACATCAAGGTCTCAATTGCAGTAGCTCGCGGGAAAAAAGTTTTTGATAAGCGTGAGACAATAAAAAAACGCGATGTTGATCGAGAAATAAGAAGAGAGTATAAAGTTCGTTAAAAATCGGGGATGATCGGCTTCGACAAAGTGAATCCTCTTATATATGCATGTAAAGTACTCAGGAATCTTTTAAAACTTCTTGGAAAAGACTAAGTGCAAACAAAGTCGCTAAAGTTCTATCACCTTATGCTTCGGCATTCAGTCCTAGAGCTCTCGCATTCGCCTAAAGGCCTCGCGAGTGTCCACTTTCTAGACATCCGATATAGTAAGTGGGCATAATTTATCGGATTACGATTCTATCACCGCTTGAGATAGAGTTCGACAATTAAAAGCTCGGTGTTTATTTTTCCTGTCTGTTCTCTAGAATAAACATTTAAACCCAATTGGACAGAACACACATGTAGATTTATCTAAGAGTTCTCTTTGCACGCGGGTTCGATTCCCGCCATCTCCACCGATAAAAATATTAGCGCCCATTTGGGCGCTTTTATTTTTTCGGTGGAGATGAGCAAGACAACTGCTTGTCTTGCGTGCGGGAAGCGAAAGATTTTTCCTTATCAAGCGATTAGCTTGATAAGGAAAAATACCCGCGTCTGTAAGACGAGATTCCCACCATCTCCACATCAAAAAAACTCAACATTGTGTCGAGTTTTTCTTTGAATTTTTTATTAAAATTTAATCAATTTAATTATCTCTTAATAAACACTATTACTCTCTATTTCATTTGAATGATTTTAGATTAAATGAAATAATTTGATTTTAGAATTTCATAAATATTACAATGAGCTAGGATATTTTTTTAAATACTTTTCTAATAGAGCTTTTTCTTCACTACCCATTTTTTTTATTCTTGAACCAATAATTCTAATTACTTTATCATCACTTCTCCAAACATATTGGAAACGATTATTCTCATTATTTGAGTTATTATAATAATAATAAATATTCTGGTTATATTCCTTAACTAGCAAAGTTCCCGTATTTAAATTAAAATCATCATTATCAAAAGGTTCAGTAATTATAACTCTAATCTTGTTGTTAAGCATATCAGCTAATGTCCCTACTGACGGAACACTTCCATCAATCCTTATTACTCCATAAGAAGCCTCATAGAGATCTGATTTACCATTTAGATTAAACTCTTTTTCTACAACTGAATAAAGTCCACTTTTTTTAATAAACAATGAAGCAATTTTTGATTGTTCTACTGTAAAAAATAAATCAGGGGCAATCCTTGAAACAACTGAAATTTGATACTGACCTACCTGATTAATTTCACCCTCAGAACCTTCATAATAAAAACTTCCATCAAAATATTTATAATCTAGTTGAAGCTTTGAAAAATATTCTGTTGGCCGTGGACAATCAACATGCGTGAAGTAGTGAGTTGGAATTGGATCACATATGGACATAGGAATGGTTGGAAAATCGACATCATTAAATTTAATTGAACCATCAGGTCTAATGAGTTTAAAGGTTGTTTTACTTCCTAAAATTTTATGAGCCTGCTCAAGAGTTATATTTTTTTGGGGCAACAGTTCTATTGTTATATTTTCTCCTAATTTATATTTATCCTTGTATATCTTAATATAAAAAACATCATTTACCTCCTTTATTTCCTCTGGTTCAAATTGTTTTTCATTTTGTTCTATGGATTTAAATGTTTGAATTTTAGAAGTTTTATCAAAAGTCCAGTTATCAAACCAATTCAATGGATTCCACCAAGAGGCAAGAGCAACTGATGGAACTATTAATACTAATAAAAACAAAACCGGTAGATATTTTTTCATATATTACTAAAAAATGACTAATGATTTAATTATACCTTTTCCTGTTTTTTATTCAATTTCCTTCATGTCCACGATATTGCATAAGATGAGATACATCGGTAATACCCTTGTTTGGCCAAAAGAGCTAAAATT
>CAYRQO010000031.1:0-9005 GCA_964426515.1 uncultured Candidatus Saccharibacteria bacterium
TTATATGTATCCACATGCGCCAGCCTTAGGGGATTATCTCCTAGAATGGTTTACAATTAAAGATGAAAAGTATTCAAATCTTAATGATGAGCCTTTTAGAGTTGAGTCCCAGCTCATAGCAGTTCTTTCAAAAATAAAAAGTGGAAAAGTAAACATTAATGATGTAATTTTTCTTGATCGTAATCATGAAAGTGGCTTAATTAATGAAACTGAAAGAACCAGGCGATTGCTTTTAGATCAAAAAGATTATGAAATAAAAGTTAGTAATTCCGGGAAAGTTTATAAGAGTCCAAATTTCCAGGGACCAATTGTAGATATTCCATATAATTTAGCGCTCAAATTTACTGCATTTGAAAGCGCCAGTTTTATTGGGAAAAATCCAGATACTCAAAAATTTAGAGCACTCGCAGATTATTCCCTCCAGAGAAATGAATATCTTGATTCAGTAAAAGTAAAAACTGCTTACACGATGTCTCAAAGAGAAGGGGAGCCTTTCTTTCACGTATTACCAAAAAATTTAATCGATGGAAATCCTGGTAGACGATCAATGTGGATCGCAGATTCGTTTACACCCTGGATAGAAGTGGATTTAGGAAAAGAGAAAGAAATTATAGGAGTCGCGTGGGGATCACTTGAGAGTTCAACAAGAATTCCTGCTACATATTCAATTTCAGTTTCCACGGATGGAAATGATTGGAAAAAAATTACTAGTGTTAAGAATTCCACTGTTTCTGTAAAAATTGACACATTTGAAACAGTTACCGCGAGATATGTAAAAATGGAAATCCACACAACTTCAGGAGGGGATTTTGTAGCAATTGATGAATTTGAAGTAATTGCTTCATCTGCGAGTGAAGCTGTTGCTCTTTATAAAGATAGAAATAAATTATTCGAAGATACGATTAACATTTTTGATTTTATGAGCGGACAAGCTGATATTGAATATCTACAGCAAATTGGACTTGATGCATTTTGGACAAAACTAACCTGGGAAACGAATAAGACCGGCTCGGTGCAAAATTATCAGTACCTATATATTCCGTTTACGTTTAATCAAGCAGACCAAGTAATAAATGTCGAAATTCCTGAAGGAGAAATCTATTCCGGAAGCGGTGACTATCTTAAAAAATATTTTACAAATTTTAGTATAGACTTTGGTGACGGGCCGTTTGAGATTCTAGTAAATTCAGTTACTTTAAAGCCTCGAATAAAACTTTAGGCATAAACTGCTATTTGAAAATCAAAAAATACATGCTAAAATCAATAAATTAACAAAATGAAATTAAACATTCCTAAGAAAGAAAACCTCATCCCTTTAAAATACACATACATCGACTACACGATTGATCAGTATTATCGACCATTTCAAGGATATTTCATGAGGAAGAGATTAGAGTTGGCATACTCAATGCTTGGTCGAAAAAAGTATGACAAAATTCTAGACGTTGGTTATGGTGGTGGAACATTTATTCCAATGCTCGCAAGATCTGCAAAAAAAGTTTATGGAATAGATACGATTCCAGAAAAGCAAATGAAATTAGTTAGCCAGATTCTGAAAAAAGAAGGCGTAAATGCAGAGCTAAGCGTTGGGTCTATTTTTAAATCAAAATATAAAGATAATTTTTTTGATGCTGCAGTCTGTATAAGTGTTTTGGAGCACTTCAAGGGGAAAGAGCTGAATAAAGCCGTAAGTGAAATGTATAGAGTTCTTAAGCCAGGGGGCGTTTTGGTTATGGGATTTCCGGTAAAAAATCCGATGACTGATTTTATAATCGATCACTTCTTAAGTTTTGATCCAAACGATATTCATCCATCAGGACACAAGCAAATACTAAAAGCTATAAACGAAGAAGTGAAAATTGATAAAAGAATTCATTATTTCCCTTTTATGCCTCTAGATCTTTCTCTTTACTGCGTAGTAAGGGTCAAGAAGTCTAAATAAAATGTCTTACGACAAATCTAAGGTAAGTATAGTTGTCGCCTGTAAGAATGAAGGCGAAGGCATTAAGAAAATCCTCGAGTCGATTAAAAAATATTCCATAGACATAATTGTAGTTGACGGTCACTCAAACGATGGAACTCGCGAGATTGTAGAAAGCTTTGGAGCTAGATTTTTTCTCGATCACAGAAAAGGAAGAGGAGACGCTTTAAAGATTGGAATAAAAAATGCAAAGAAGAGTGTAATACTTTTTTTTGATGCTGATGGATCACATGACGAAAATGATATTCCAGATTTTGTGGCGCCAATTTTAAAGAACGAAGCAGACCTCGTGATTGGTTCTAGAAGAACTGGGGGAAGTGCTGACGTGACAATAGACCTCGTTGGAATAATTAGAGCAGCGGGATGTGACATTTTGGTAGCTCTTGTAAATCACAAATATAAAACTAATCTTACAGATATTCTTTACAGCTTTAGAGCGATAAAAAAATCTACAGCATCGAGCTTGAAACTAAAATCTGATGATTTTGGAGTCGAGCAGGAAATGGTTGTTTCAGTTCTTAAGAAGGGTTATGAGATTAAAGAAATTCCAAGCAGGGAAAGAGCTAGAGGATGGGGAAGATCAAAGCTTAAAACGATTACTGGAATTAAATTTATTTATTCTCTTTTAAATCAACTTTATTTTCAGAATAAATAATGAGCTACAATAAAAATGTGGTTACCTCTATTTTACTGAAATGAATATCCTAAAACGCATCTTAAATAGTAGTTCATTGCTTATTTTTCTAGCGATTTCTTTAGTTAGTTTTATGGCGCTTAAAAATACCTTAGATTTTTATTTTTATTCGGATGATTACGCTGTCTTATTTCATCATATAAACAACATTACCTACTATCCTCCGTTTTATACTTATGTTCCAAAATTTTATGGATGGATTTATGATTTGTCTGGTTTGAATCCTCGTCCTTATTTCACCCTCTCAATTCTTGCTCATATCATTGCTTCATTTTCTTTATATTTATATACATATAAATTAACTAAACAAAAAATTGTTGCATTGTTCGCATCATTAATATTTTCAACTGGTTACATAGGGGTTGAGTCTTTTTCTCAAATGAACACGGCAACCGTAGATAGTTTAAATGTATTTTTTACAATTCTGCTTCTTATTTACCAGATGAAGTATTTTGAAACAAGAAAAATTTCATATTATTTAATGTATATCATAATTTTTTATCTGGGGATGATTTTATTTCCGTTCAGAGCTTTTCAAATGATTTTGTTTTTACTTGCGGCAGATTTAATATTAACGTTTAGATTGGGTAATCTAAAGCAGTATCTAAAATGGGTGTCAGAATTAATAAAAAGAAATTTATCTTTTTTGGCCATCTACTTCATATTGGGAGTAGGTAGTTATGGAAACAGCTTTTTGGGAAAATTTATTGCTAATTTTACCACTGAGAACAGAGGTTTATTCTTTTCAGTCTATGGAAATATGATTTTTCCAAATAGCGTTTTTCCTGATTTACCAAAGGACTTTATAGGTATTATTTCCGCAATTACCATAGTTGTTATAGTTTTTGCTATTAAAAAATACAAAGATTTATCAAGAGGACTTCTTCTCTCTTTAATATTTACATTTTCAGGTTTTATCGGTTTTTTTATGCTTTTACCAGGTTTTGATGCAAATGCTGAAGTTAATAGATATTTGTCTCTCTCCTTTGCCAGCTTCGCAATTAGTATTTCATTAATTACTTATGTTATCTTGAAAAATTTTTCTGAACAAAAGAAAATTATGCTTTACATTATTATATTAGTGCCTTACGTAGTTTGGCTATCTAATCTCTCATTTTCTTATCAGAAAAAATTCGTTGAAGAAAGAAGTAATCATGCGAGAAAATTATTCTCTGATATTAAAAAATTTGTACCTGTAATTGAAAAAGAAAAGCAAAATTTTTTTTACTTTGAAGTTTTTAACGAAGGCAATATTCTAGGTAGATTTGATACATCTATCCAAGTGGCTTATATGGATCCGCGAGTAAGTCTTGCCACTCATTATTTAGTTCCGTATGAAAAAATAAATATAATACTAGATAAAGATGATTTCGAAAAAGAATTAGGAAATACTAATAGTAAAAGAAATATTTATACTTTTTATTATGATAAAGATGGATTGCACAGAACAATGTATAATTACAAAAAATAAAAATACATATGAATAAAGAGACTTTCGTTTATAAACCCATCCCAAAGAAAAATATTTTAATCATGCTGATACTTTTTAGTAAGTTTTTAATTTTATTTCCTCCAATAAAATTTATAATTGAAAAATATCTTAAAGATTGCGAAAATATTCACTTCGGTCCCGGATTCAGATTTTTTTATGGGAAAATATATGCTAAAAATGTTTACTTTAATGATACTTTTATTTTAGATTATGCCCCTGTTTATATTGGTGAAGGATCTGCTTTTTCATTTGAAAATATGATCATTACCGCGACACATGATCCTAAGGATTACCAGAAGATAATTGCAAAACCTGTGACAATTGGAAAAAATGTATGGATTACTTCAAGATGCATTATTCTTCCTGGAGTAACAATTGGAGATAATTCTGTTATAGGTGCGGGAAGTGTGGTTACGAAAGATGTTCCAAGTAATTCCATGGTGGCTGGAAACCCTGCGAAAATAATAAAAAAGATAAAAGAAAAACGTTTGATAATTGCCTAATTGGATTGTATAATCAAGCAATTATTATATGAGTTATTATCGGGAGGGAAAATTTCCTAAGGTTTCTATCGTCACAACATTTCATCGAGTCCTCAATTTAAATTCAAAAGCTTTTTATAACGATTTTCAGAATCATCTTAATTTAGACTACCCTGACTATGAGATCCTGATTGTTTCCGACAAAAAAATAAATAATATAAAACTTCCCAAAACAAGATTTATAGCTACAAATAAAAAATTAACTGGTCCTGGGGAAAAAAGAGATTTTGCTCTCAAATACGCAAAAGGAGAAATTATTGCATTCATTGATGATGACGCATACCCAGATAGATACTGGCTAATTGAGGCGGTAAAACATTTCGAAGATCCATTGGTGGGTGCTGTGTGTGGGCCTGGTGTAACTCCTCAAGAAGATTCTTATTTTCAAAAACTTGGCGGCCTAACTCTTTCATCGGAATTCTGTAGCGGATCAACGAGGATTAGATTTGTCCCGGGAGCTAAGAGTTTTGTAGAAGATCACCCAACATATAATTTGATGATAAGAAAAAGCTTGTTTAAAGAGATTGGCGGATTTCAGACTAAATTATGGTGTGGCGAGGACACTAAATTATGCCTATCAATTATTAATGCGAAAAAGAAAATTTTGTATGAGCCGAACTCTATTGTTTATCATCACAGGAGATCATTGTTTATCCCACACCTTAAGCAAATTGCGAACATAGGGCTTCATAGGGGATATTTCGCAAAGAAATATCCCGACACATCAAGAGAAATAATTTATTTTCTGCCATCTTTATTTATGGTTTTTGTAATATTTTCAGTCATAGGTGTAATTTTATTTCCTCAATTACTTTTACCCATAATTGCTATTTTTGGGCTTATGTTTTATACATATTTTATGACAACTGTGACAAGAACAGATCCATTTGGTGCGCTAATTGTTTCATTTGCAATTCCATTAACACACATCACATACGGAGCGTATTTTATTAGAGGTTTATTTACAAGAAGATTAGAGAGATGAAAAACATACCGGTAGTTATTTTGTGCGGAGGTAAAGGTAGCAGGCTTAGAGAAGAAACTGAATTCAAGCCAAAGTCTATGATTGGAGTCGGTGAGAAGCCTATTATTTGGCACATTATGAAAATCTACAAAGAGTTTGGTTTCAACCATTTCATATTAGCCCTCGGCTATAAAGGAGAAATGATATCAGATTATTTTAAACATAATAATCCGGATAAATTTAAAATCGACGCAGTTGATACAGGCCTAGATACTTTAACCGGAGAAAGAGTTTTGAGGCTTAGAAAATATATAAAAACTGATCAATTCATGGTTACCTACGGAGATGGTTTGGGAGATGTCGATATAAATAGTTTAATTAAATATCACAAAAATAAAAAAGTGATTGGAACAATTACAGGGGTGCATCCTACATCCAAGTGGGGTTTAATAAATAGTGATGAAAATAATTTAATAATTTCATTTCGGGAAAAGCCAATTTTAAAAGAATATGTAAATGGTGGGTTCATGATTTTTGATAAAAAATTTTTTAAATATCTAAGAAAAGGTGAAATGATCGAAGGAGGATTTGTGAGGCTTGCTGATAAAAGACAATTAGCAGTATTTAATCATGATAAGTTTTGGCATGCGATGGATACATATCAAGATATGGAAGAATTTAACAAGATGTGGAAAAAGAATCCAAAATGGAAAATTTGGAAATAAAATATGAAGAAAATTTTAGTAACTGGCGACAGGGGATACATAGGTGCTGTTTTGGTTCCGAATCTTTTAAAAAATAATTACGAAGTTATAGGAATTGATACAGAATATTTTAAAAAAAACATATCTAAGTTAGTCTCCTCTAGAAACTACAAAAAAATTAACAAGGATATAAGGAATATTTCAAAAAATGATTTCAATGACATAGATACCGTTATACACTTAGCTGCTTTATCAAACGATCCAATAGGAGAATTGGACAAGAAATTAACAAGTGAAATAAATTTTTTAACAACAGTTAAATTAGCAAAGTTAGCAAAAAAATCAGGTGTAAGGAGATTTATTTTTTCTTCCAGCTGCAGTATATACGGTAAAACTGAGCAATCTATTGTGAGTGAGAAATCTAAGGTAAATCCGCTCACTGAGTATGCTAGATCAAAAATAAAATCTGAAAGAGAATTATTAAAGTTAGCAGATAAGAACTTTTGTGTAACCATAATGAGAAACTCAACCGTATATGGTTTTTCTCCCAAATTTAGAGATGATTTAGTTGTGAATAATTTTATTGCAAATGGAATTTCTACTAAAAAAATAATTTTAAAAAGTGACGGGACAGCATGGAGACCTTTAATTGATGTGCGAGATTTATCAAGAGCTTTTTTAATGTTTGTTGAAGCAAACGAAAATCTAATAAATGGAAAAGTATTTAATGTAGGTTTTGATGATGGAAATTATCAGATAAAAGATGTTCTGAAAATTGTTAAAAATAATCTTAAAGATTGCGAGATTGTATTTGAGGGGGGAAATAATAAAGATCTTAGAAGTTATAAGGTTAGTTTTGAAAATTTTTCGAATTTATTTCCAGATTTTAAAAAAGAGTGGGACATGGAAAAATCTTCAAAAGACATGATTAAAAATTTAAAAAATAAATATAGCAAAAATGATTTAAAAAATGGTAATTATAGTAGGATTGAGGTTTTAAAAAAATTGACTGATTCAAAAAAATTAAATAAAAGCCTAAGATGGATTTAACATGATATTTACAAAAACTAAAATTAAGGATTTATTCGTAATCGATCTTGAACTAAGAAATGATCCTAGGGGACATTTCGCAAGAGTTTTTGATTATAAGCTTACACCTTCTAAGTTCAAAATTGTTCAGGTAAACAAATCATTAACTAAAGAAAAAGGAACAATTAGGGGTATGCACTACCAAAATAAACCAAAACAGGAGGGTAAGTATGTTAGATGCATTAAAGGATCAATTTATGATGTGGTTATAGATCTTAGAAAAGACTCAAAAACTTACGGTAAATGGTTTGGGGTAAAACTTACAGAAAATAATAATAAATTAGTGCTAGTGCCTAAAGGATTTGCGCATGGTTTCCAATCTTTAGAGGATAATGTAGAGGTTGAGTATTTTGTCTCAGAGTACTATTCACCCAAGCATGAATCCGGTATAAGATGGAATGATAAGAAAATTGGTATTAATTGGCCAATAAAACGAGCAATTCTATCTGATAAAGATGCAAATTGGGAAGACTTTAAATAATGAAAATATTTTTAATTGGAAAAAACGGACAACTTGGTAGAGAAATTGATCTAGAAGGTAAAAAAAGAGGACACGCAATGTTCTCTTTTGAAAAAAAAGATCTGGATGTTACAAATCACGAGGAAATCAGAAAAAAAATTAAATTAAGAAAACCAGATGTAGTTATTAACACTGCTTCATATCATGTGTTGTCAGATTGCGAGAAATATCCAGAAAAGCTTTTTCAAATAAATGTTTTTGCCACTAAGAATATGGCGAAAGCGTGCAAAGATCTTGGAATAAGGTATGTAGATTTTAGTAGCGATAAGGTTTTTGATGGTAGAAAGAAAAAACCGTATATTGAAAGTGATTTAACGAACCCGCTTCAAATGTATGGGCTTGCATGTTTAAATAGAGAAATTGTATCTCTAAACTATAATAATGACTCAATCATTATAAGAACTTGTGGGATTTTTGGGGGAGTTAATGGCAGTCGGATAAAAGGAGGAAATTTTGTTTTGTATATTTTAAATCAAGCTAAAACTAAAAAAGAGCTTGAGATTGCATCAGATTATGAGGCCTGTTTTGCAAATGCCAATGATCTTGCAATTGCAACCTTAAAACTTGTGGAAAATAAAAAAGCGAGTGGAGTGTTTCATCTGGTAAATGAGGGTTCGGCTTCTTGGGCAGAATTTGCGAAAGAAATAGTTAAGCTAACTAAATCAGATTTAAAAATAATCCCTGTAAAAAGAGGAGGAAGTTATAACGATATTCCAGTTCCTGAATATGGTGTACTTAAAAATTATAAAGCGAAAAAACTAGGTGTAGTAATGCCGAGATGGGAAGAAGGACTAGGAAAATATATTAGTTTTCTATCTAATAATTTATGAGTCTTCCAAGGATTAGCGTAATCACGCCAACGTTTAATGAAGAGAAGAATATAAAAGCTTGTATCGACTCAATATTTCTTCAAGATTATCCAAAAAAGTTAATTGAAATAATCGTTATAGACGATAACTCTACGGATGAAACTGTAAGAATTGCAAAATCGCTTGGCGCACAGGTATTTGTCAGCGGAT
>CAYRQO010000032.1:0-2575 GCA_964426515.1 uncultured Candidatus Saccharibacteria bacterium
AGCTTATCTTACCGGCAAAGAAATGAATGAGCTTGTCGATTGGACAAACGATGCTTTTGAGAAGAATCGTTTTCACAACCTCCTAATAATCGCAAACTTCATCGTTGAGTTTTTGAAAATCCACCCATTCGAAGATGGTAATGGTCGTCTTTCTCGTGTCCTTACAAATTTATTGCTTTTGCAGTCGGGATATCAATTTATTCAGTATGTTTCTCATGAGCAAATAGTTGAACGCAGAAAGGATGAATATTATATCGCTTTACGAAAATCACAAGAGACTTTCAAGACTGATCACGACACAATCTCTCCTTGGTTGAATTTCTTTCTATCAGCTGTCAGAGAGCAGGCGACAAAAGCATTATCATATCTCGAAGAGGAAAAGGTGGAAGACACTCTTTCACCAAAACAATTCGAGGTATGGAAGCATATCTCAAGTGTCGGCGAGGCGGCTCCCGGCGAAATCGTCAAGGCAACAGACATTGCTCTCGGTACGGTTCGCCAAGCATTGGATCGTCTGGTTGAACTCGGAAAGGTCAAGCGTGTCGGGCGTGGCCGTGGTACGAGATATGTAAAAATATAAATTTTAACAGGAAATCGCTATGAAAAAACAAGAAGATAAAAAAGAGGAAAATATACATCAGGAAGGTAAACGATATTTAAAGAAATTTGAAATCGTTGAGACTGATGTCGAGCTACCTATTCAGGGTCAGGTTCGTGATCCGGAGGACTTATATAAATTTCTTAAAGACTTGGAGAATGAAAATGTTTCCAAGATTATTGGAATTTATCTTGATGACAAAAACTTATTCCTCGGTCATCAAGTTTTCCTCGGGTCATCTCCCAAGAATTTCGATACTCAAATGCTTTGGCATTACTTCTCTCTATTTTTGGCCAAGAAGTTTATTCTGATCATGAACCATCCTGGTTCTATTGATCCGACTCCGGATGAAGCGGACCGAAAGCTTATAAGGTCATTGCAGGCTGATTCGCAGGTTTTGTCATTCCATCCTAATTTCGAGGATTTTATTATTGTTTCTAAGCGTTCGTACTTTAGTATGGCGACAAACGATGGCACTGCTTGTCATTGTGGCCATCAGGAATACATTCAAGAATAAATTATGAAAAATTACTTTTATTTTAAAGATAAAAAGCAAGTCGTTCCGGTTTTGGACGAGGAAAAAAATAAGCAGGCAAAAAGTAAACTTGCTAATATCCTTAAAACCAAAAAGGAATCAATCCCTGATCGTTTCATAGAAAGATGGTCAGAGGTTGCTTTATATAATCCGGGCGGTGATGTTGATAAAGCAAACGCAATTTTAATCAATCCGGAGGATGGTGCCTATGATCTGTCAAATCCTTTAAACGATATGACTGGCAAAGAATGGGTAAAATTTAGTTGCAGTTGGTTTATTTTCAATGCACTCCAAAAAGACTTAAAAGAAGAGCGAGAAATATCTCCAAACACACAAGATCATCCAGCCACATTCTCTCCAACGATGATTGAAGAGTTTGTAAAGTTTTTCACTAAAAAGGGAGAGAATGTACTCGACCCATTTTGTGGCATCGGAAGCACTATGGTTGCTTGCAAGCGAACAGGTAGGATTGGATATGGGATAGAACTAAATAAAAAATACTACGATTTATCATTGAAGCGAACGCCGGAGTTCAAAAAAAGTATTTTCAACAAGAACGCAAAAGATATTAAAAAGTTAAACTTGCCGAAGATAGATTTTTCTATTTCATCACCTCCATATTGGGATGTGCTAAATAGAAGCACTAAAGATTTCAAAAAGGATAGAACAAAAGACGGTCTTGATGTTAATTATTCTGAAGCAGAAGAAGATTTGGGCAACATAGACAATTATGATTTGTTTTTAGAAAAATTGGCAGATATATACTTTGATATTTTTGACTTACTCAAAGACGGTGGATACCTTGTGGTGATCGTAAAAAATATTAAGAAAGAAGGTAAAATGTACCCACTGGCTTGGGATATTGCTCGTATCCTTTCAAAGAAATATATGCTCAAGGACGAGAAGCTTTGGATACAGGATAAAGTTGGTCTTGCACCTTATGGTTATCCGTCAGCATGGGCAAGTAATATCCTGCACCATTATTGCTTAATATTCCAAAAAAAATAGTATGGCATTAAAGATTTCACAAATTGTAAATAATTTAATCGATGTTAGCGACTTTAAACATGATCGGAAGTATTCTCGTGTTGCCAAACTTCACAAATACTGGTCAAGAAAACCGTGGTTTGTTATTGATCAGTATGTTCAGAAATACTCTAAAGAAAATCATCTTGTATTAGATCCTTTTTGCGGTAGTGGAATTATTGGCTTGCAGTCCGTTTTAGCAAATAGAAATTTTATTGGATACGATCTCAATCCTTTTGCTGTTTTTTTAGCAAAAACTTCTTTGCAAGTTGGTTATAACGAGAATTCTTTCGAAGAAGACTTCTCGGCGATTGAGCAAGCTGTTCGTGAGAAAATAATGCCTCTTTATGCTACCAAAGACAAATATATTCTATATACCATACTTGGAAAGAAAAACAGCAAAGATTACAATGCTG
>CAYRQO010000032.1:2585-7682 GCA_964426515.1 uncultured Candidatus Saccharibacteria bacterium
CGTAACTTTCAAAACAAACAAAAAGTTAGTCTCTCAAAAAACGAGCTAGAACCAACTGTAAAATTTCCGAAAAACCTCAAATATCCTGACAAAGACTTCCCAGAAAAATTTTACAAAGACCGCTTTTCTTACAAGGGTGTGAAGCGAGTATCTGACATGTTCACAAATAGGAATGTCCTTGCCTTGGCATTACTTCACACGGCCATCAATGAACTGCCCCTTAAAAACAGAGATTTATTCATGCTCGCTTTCACAAATACTCTATTACATGTGAGTAAGTTGAAAGCCGAGAATGTTCGTCCTCTTGGTGTAAATAATTTCTGGATTCCAGACGACTTTATCGAAGAGAATGTTTGGTGGAGATTTGTTGATCGGGTACAAAATGTAAAAATGGCAAAAGAGGTCATCGCAGAAAAAGCATCAAAGAATAAAATTTCTAAGCCAACATCTAAAGTCTATAACAAGTCGTCCCTTAAGATGTCAGAGATTAAGAACGGAAGTGTAGATTATTTAATTACAGATCCTCCCTACGGAGACACTATCCAATATTCAGAGCTTTCTTTTATTTGGAATTGTTGGTTAGAAAAAGACTTCGACATTGAAAAAGAGGTCATTATTAACCCAGTTCAAAACAAAGGGGTGACCGAGTACTATAATCAGCTCGTGTCTTTTATTGGCGAAGCAAAGAGAGTCTTAAAAAAGGATGCCTATTTCACACTCGCTTTCCATAATAAGGACTTAAAAATTTGGATAAGCCTAGCAGAGCTAATCAGAGATCATGGCATGGAGTTGGTAGATATATCAGCGTTCGATACCTTTGGTAGTCCATATAATAAAAATTGGGCAAAGTTCTCCCCGAAGTCCGACTTTTATGTAACTTTTATTAACCGAAACAAAAAGATTACCCCTTCTACCAACAAGAAAGTATACCCTCATCAGATTGCTAATGAGATAACAAAATATCTTGGCAAGAATAATGGAAAACTTTTTAATTTAAATAAAGCTTATGATGTTTTTGTTGGCGTGGTAATCAGTAAAATATTTGACGGTTCGCAGGTGGCCGAACACGAGCGGTTAAGTATAGAAAACATTACAAGTCTTTTCCGGGAATCAGCACCGCCTACCCAGAATCAAATCAAAAGCGGTGTACAACAAAAATTACTTAACTTCGAACACATTTAAACATATGGAAATATACAAAGAAAACTTTTTCAAAATATTCAAAGCCAATTTCAATTTTGAGATTGTCGAGACAGACTTAGGTACGGCAATAAAAATGCCTGCCAAGGAAGCTTTTATTTATAGCAGTGTCACCGGTGCTGGATATCTTGAGAATCCTATCTACCCGTTTACTCCCAAGGGACTCATGAAGCTTTTTTATAATGCTTTTAATTATAAATTTGTTTCCGGAATTTTTGACAACGGTGTTTTGAAAAATACACCTTTCATTCTTTCCCGGGCAAAACAATATCTTTTTGAAGGAGATAAATTTATAGTTCCTATTGAGTTTGAATCGGAAGAAAAATTGAACGATATGCTCAAGGCGAAGTTTGATTCTCTAAAAAATAGAGAAAATTACATAATTCAAAGAATTGAGACCAGTAAACAAGGCAACGGCATGGAACCTTTCATGGAGTATTTAGCTGGTGAGTATTTTAGACACCTCGGCTTTATTGTTGAGAATCAGATTCCACTTGCTCATGCAATAGGATCACCTGATTTTGCTGGTTACGGTCTCAGTGAAATTATTACGAAAATAAGTAATTATGGTTACTTGCCGATAGAGGGCTTCCATATGATTGAGTTAGCTCTTATAAGAAATTTCAAAAAGGATATCAAAACAAAAACCGGTCATGTGACGCATGATTTTATCGTAGGAGAAGCAAAAACTGGAACCGTCGTTATGACTAAACAATTAGAGAAGTATCTCAATACTGGTTTATTTGATCAGGGTTTTGAAATATGTCCGACAAAGGCAAAGCCGTCAAAAGATTACTTTGGTCTGATCTCTCTTGATTCTGACTACAAAATAAAAATTACACTCCCCGAAGCCAAGTATGATGCAAAAAATCCATTATCTCGTGAGGAGTACACAACTTGGTTGGGAAATTATATAAAATTCTACCTGATTGCAAACTTCACAAACGATGAACTTAAACAATTTCATCTCGAAGTCAGGGGCGAGGAAATCAACAAAGAGTCGGACCTCGTTAGTTTCGTTCTTGGGTTAGAAACTGAGACGATCTTGGAGAAAATTAAATCATTAAAATAATATGGCATACTCAAGCGACGAAATAGTAAAAAGAGAAATCATAGATCAAATAGGTTTTGAGACTAATGGTATTAAATTACGCATTTTTCCTCAAAGTAGTAATGAAGATCAAAAATCATTCTCTGAAGGAGGATTAACTTTTGGATTCAAAGATGTGTCATATGGATCATGTGACGCCGCATGGTTTGTTGATGAAGTTTGGAAAGATGGACTTAATGGAAAAGAAATTGATAAAAAACCAATAATCGCTCTTGAGGGAACAGATGCTCTGAATAGGAATTCTGGTGGTAATGCTTTATATCAAAGATTTCATCATGCACTTGGTGCGGTTAAAAACGGAGTTGTCGGTATTTATTACCTTAAGAAAGGAAAAACAAAAATACAGCCAGATCTTTTCGGTATGGCTTATTTTGCTTCAATGGTTGAAAAGGGAAAATATTTAATAATCGATGATCTGTCGATTGTTAAGGATTTACTTGATCGTTATGGGGACAAAAAAGAATTTGATTCCTACATCGAAGCGTACTTGGAAAAAATGCACGACATTTTTATTAATAAGTTCAACGATTCTTATGGTGGTGACTGGGAAAAGTTTGCGGAGAAAAGATCAACTATCATCAGAGATGGTTATGTCATTAAATACGCTGGACGCATGAGAAGAAATTTTACAGATGGATCACAAAGAGCTGGACATATTGCTGTAGGCGAAATGTTTTTAACTAAGTATTATTTTTACAATAAAAAGTTTTACTATCTTTTTCCAAAGATGACACATGCAGACTTGGCCATACTTGATCACAGCAAAACTACTGACAAAGAGTGGTTTCTTTTAAGAAACGAGCCGAATGTGGAAATAAAAACTATGGATGATTTGGTCGGACTCAGTCCATCGATTAAAGCTTCCTTATTGAGCATACAAGACACCCCATTAAAAGGAGACGCTATTCGTCTTTTTAATAAATGCGTTGAGGTTATTGTTGATGGACTCAAGACAGAAAAAATCAAGCTAAAATAAATTATTATGTCGACTCCAAGAGAACAAAATGGTGGTTACTACGCAATAAAAGGTTTTACCTATCAATTTGATAAGTCCCTTTTGGAGATCCTTAATAACCAGACTCAGGATGTTGAGCTTGAACAAATTCAAGACATTGGATTAAATAATTTCTATATCCAAGTTAAATATAAAGAGACTCAAAATTACGCTGACTCAAAAATCAAACCAGCGGTACTGCAATTATTAAAATGTTTTTTGGATGATAAAAATAGAAAATTTAAGTTATATTGTTATTTTAAAGATAAGTCATCACAAACAATCACGCTAACGGAAACTCAGCTTGACCAAATATTAGGCTCTGATAGTGGGCAGTATACTCTGGACGATAAAAAGGCTTTTATCGATAATTTTATTTTGGAGTTCTCAAGTAATTTTGAGAAACAGTTCAGTGATTTGATCGAGTTAATAAAAGGTACTTTTCAGTTGAAAACTGAGGAAGAAGCCACAACATACCATGCTATATTCAAGGCAAATCTGTTCGATGTAGCTATAAAGAAGAACCCCAAGCTCAGGACGATAAATTTTACAAAGTTAAAGGGTGTTATTAATAGCAAGGAAAAAATAATTTTTGATGCAGCTTATTATAAATACCTTAAAACTGAACGGTATTTGAAATTTATCAAAAAAGAGTATTTTACTTTCAAAAAATTAAATACGCCGAACAAAGAGAGACTTTTTGTTATTGAGACGGATAACCCAATGAAAGATGGGGATATCATCCAAATAATAACAAACATAAAAAATAAATATTTCAAAAAGGATACTTCACCGGCACCGTATATTTGTCTATTCGGTATAGATAATGCAAAAATCACCAGCCTTAAACAAAAGCTTTGGGATAAGGGATTGATATTTTCTGACGGCACACATTTTTATGGAGATAAATTTAGGATGAATGACCTTGTTGCAGACACACACAACAATAATTGTGGAATAACTTTTAAACTATTATCGCTTGATCAGTTGCCATTACTATTTAAGAAAAAACGTCCTGACGAATCGTTTTTATTTTTGACCTCTGGCGATGGAGAATGGCGAACAAAGGTCAAAGAATTTAAAGAGTTCTATATTGGTCGCACAAAAAATATTATCAAAATAATTCAATAAATTTATGCCAGAAACAAAAGTTAAAGCCGAAGTTATATCAGTATTTCCCAATAAAGTCAGGGTGGCTGTTGGGGATATAGATTCGTTCAAAATAGCAGACGAGCTATTGGCCGTTGGTTCGTATCTAAAAATATTTGATCACAACGATTGTTCTATCATTGCAATAATAGAAAACTTTTCCATTGAGATGAAAGATCCTGACGAGAATGGAAAGAGAGAAAAAGTTTATATCATTGAGGCTGTTCCGCTTGGTTTTATTAATTCTGAAGGTGTATTTATTCGAGGCGGTAATAACATCGCAATTCCTCCCAAGACAGTTGAGCCAGCAAAAAAAGAAGATATACAGAAAATTTATGATGATATAGAAGAAAAAAACCGTTTTTGTTTTGCTAAATTAGCACAGGATACATCAATAACTGTCCCTGTTGATGGAAATAGATTTTTTAATAAACATATTGCTATTGTCGGCTCTACTGGATCGGGTAAATCATATACGCTTGCAAAAATATTACAGGAGGCTAGGAGTTCTAAAGATACCGGTTACACAGGTTTAAATAATTCCCATATTGTAATCTTTGATATTCACTCTGAATACAAAACTGCTTTCCCTGATAAAGAATCAAATAACATAGAAGTGTCTGATCTCGTATTGCCTTACTGG
>CAYRQO010000032.1:7692-8654 GCA_964426515.1 uncultured Candidatus Saccharibacteria bacterium
ATTTATTTATCGAGAGTAACGAAGAACAGTCCCACAATCAGGTTGCGATTTTGAAGAAAGCAATTACTGAAAACAAACAGAAACACTTTACCGGCGATGAAGCAACTAAATTAAAAATTCACTATGATTCTCCGGTTTATTTTGATATTGCAGAGGTGATGCAAGTCATTAAAGAAAAAAACGAAGAGATGGTACAAGGTGCAAGGGGTGAAAAACAGGGGTCTCTTTTTGGAAAATTAGATAACTTTTTAACAAGATTGGAAAATAAGGTTAATGATAAGAGATTAGATTTTTTACTTGGAGATAAAGTGAAGACCATAAAACCAGAAGATGTATTAAGGCAATTCATCTCTTATAAAAAAGACAACGAATCCAATGTTACGATAATTGATCTTAGTGGCGTACCTTTTGATGTGCTTAGTATCACAGTGTCACTCATATCTCGAATTCTATTTGATTATGCATATATTTATAAAAAAACCAATCCAAATTCCACAAACGAGACACCCCTTTTAATAGTCTATGAGGAGGCTCACAAATATGTTCCAAAAGCTGGATCAACAAAATTTAATGCTTCAAGATATGCTATCGAAAGAATTGCAAAGGAAGGTAGAAAGTACGGTGTAACATCAGTAATAGTCAGCCAAAGACCATCAGAAATATCAGAGACGATATTCTCCCAGTGTAGTAATTTTGTGGCAATGAGATTAACAAATCCCGAAGACCAAAATTATGTACGCCGCCTTTTACCAGATACACTCGGACCGTTAACTGAATCATTGCCTATACTTCAAGCTGGAGAAGCATTATTGATTGGCGATTCCGTAGTTATGCCGTCACTCGTAAAAATTAATCAATGCACAAATTCACCATCATCAAATGACATTAAATATCTTGATGAATGGAAAAAGGGATGGAAAGATGTCGCATTTGATCCAATAATTGAAAAATGGCAAAAATAA
>CAYRQO010000033.1:0-8647 GCA_964426515.1 uncultured Candidatus Saccharibacteria bacterium
CAAGCAAAATATTTATTTTCCTATATTCACTTAAATCCTATTAAATTAATCCAACTAGACTGGAAAGAATTTGGAATAAAAGATAAAAATTTAGCTATCAATTTTTTGAATTCATATAAGTGGAGTAGCTATCTTGATTTTTTAAAAATTAAAAGAAGAGAAAATTGTATTTTAAATTTGGAAGAATTTCCAGAATATTTTCCGACAGAAGAAAAATTTAAAAAAGAAATTTTTGAGTGGATCAATAAAGACGAAAACTAGGTTTTAGCCAAACCCCTTGCGTTTGGCAAAAGGTGCTTTGCTCAATAAGAGTTTGGTGGAGTTGCCAAACCCCTTGCGTTTGGCGAATAATTAGGTGAATTTTATTTCAAGAAATTTTCGGAGAGATTTATTTATTTTTGGTAATTTAATTTTTAAGAGGCCGTGAGAAGTTGTGGCTTCGGCTTTATTTATTTCAATATCATCGGGTAGAGTAATTGTCCGAGAAAATTCTGCCCAATGTAATTCTTGTTGTAAATAATTTAAATCATTTTCTTCTATTTCTCTTTTACCGCTAATTATTATTTCTTTTGAAGTTAGAGAAATAAATAAATTTTTCGGGGCGATTCCAGCTACAAAAGCGGTGATAATAATTTCTTCATTTGTTTGGTAAGCGTCGATTAATAATTCAGAGTGTGGATAACTCTCATCTTTTGATAAATATCTGAAATTATTTGATTCATTTGTTGATACATTTGATATGGTAGAATTACTTTCTTTCAACCTCATTTCTGTCTCTTTATTTGTAAACCAGAGGTCAAAAACTTCAACATAGGAAGGAGAAATAATTTTGATGATTTGAAGTAGGGTTTTCTTGTTGGCGGTGTCAGTTAAATAGAATTTGCCATCACTTGCTTTCATTTTGAGTTGGTTACATTCTGTAACCAACTCTTTTTGAGTATTTTTTAAACGACTTTTTAGAACTTTCCAATAATTGCGTGGATCCGAGCTATTTGTGACGATGGCAATAATATCAATGATTGAAAAGTAATATTGATTCGAATTTTCATCCCAATGCCTTCTAATTTCACTATTTTCTATTTTTTTAATATCTAATTCAATCATGTCTTCTTATCTGTTTATTATATAACATTATGACAAAAATTTACCATTTTATTTCATTATTAGATGATTACAATAAAACAAAGTCAAATCGCTTTTTAAGCTTTATTTCAACAAAATAATGGAGTATAATAGGTATACAATATGATAACTAAAGATAAAAAATTAATTTCGCGGTCATTAAAATTTTTCTTGTTTTTCTTTTTTGTTGGGTTAACTTTTTTTATTAATACTAATTATGCTTCGGCGGCGATCTGTCATGCAACTGAGACAAGCAACTGGAGTACTGGTGTGATTTGGGTGGGTTGTTCAGGGGCGGGGGGTAAACCAGGAGCAGGTGATGATGTTTATATTGATAGTGGAGTGACTATAACAATGGATGAGAACTCTGCTTTACTTGGAAATATTACAATTTCAGGTGGAGGAATATTAAATACTACCACATCAATTTATAGCTCTGCCGGTTATGCTTTATCAGGGACGACTATAACTGTGGATGGTACTTTAATTGCCAATGCTTCGACAATCACTTTATATGGCGGATCAGGAACTTTATTTACAAAAGGGACGGAGGGAACATTTACTGCTGGAGCTTCAACTGTTTCCTTAATATCAGGTATTGGAACTTCAACAATTGCATCAGGGAGTCCATCATTTAATAATTTAACTTTAAGTAGCCAAGAGGGAGATGGCATTCCAACAAAAATTTTAGGTGAGAATTTAATCTTGACGGGTGATTTGATTATCAATGATGGGACGCTTGATACACTCGGTTATAATATTACAGCTAGAAGAATTACAATTGCTGATGTAACAACCGCCGTTTTGACCGCCAATAATTCTACTATTAATCTGACTGGGGTTTTTGTACTTGGTAACGAAGCACCACTATTTGGTGTTGGTAGGAGATATTCAGTTTTCAATGCAGGGACTTCGACTATTAATATAAGTGGTAATGGTAATGCAACTATTTTTTCAAATCGTGTGACCGTTTATAATTTAATTTCATCTGGCACAGGGCAAAAAAATTTGGGAGCCAGTATAAGTATTGCTGAAAATGGAGGACTAAGCCTACTAACTTCGAATGGAATTTTTAATCCATTGGGCTATCAAGTGACTGGTAATGGTAATAATATTTTAAGTGTAGCAAATGGTGCCACCCTTAAAGTTGAAGTTGGAGCTTTTAGTGGTAATTATGATGGATTTACTATTAAAACTTTTACCTCAGGTTCTATTGTTAATTATTCAGGCACTGGAAGCCAAACGATTGATAGTAGTTTAGAATATTCAAATTTAACAATATCAGGCAGTGGAACAAAAACCTTAGGGGGTAATACCACTGTTGGAAATATTTTAACTATCGAGACAGGTACAACTTTGGCTGGTGGTGATTGGGATTTAAATCTCTCGGGGACAACTGGCAGCCCGTTTGTCGTTTCTGGTAGTTTTCAGGCGGGGACTGGTTCGGTTACTTATTCAGGAAATAATCCTGCCGGAAATACAAACATTTTAAATCTATCTTATTACGATTTAACTGTTAATAATGCATCTGAAACTTATGTTTTAGCTGGGACAACAACGGGTAATTCATCGGGAACTCTAACGGTTGCAAATGGGACTTTAAATACTAACGGGCAGACTTTGACCATTGGAAGAATCTCAATTGCCAATTCGGCTTCAGCTGTTTTTGTTAATAGTGGCACTCTTAATTTAAATGGAACTTCGGGCACATTATTCACCAAAGGAACAAGTGGAACATTTACTGACGCTGTGGGTGTTTCTTTGACCGGTAATGGTAATGCCGTAATTAATTCTGGGAATATAATATTTTTAGGCTTAATTTCTTCTGGTACAGGAGTTAAAACTCTCGGTGCACAAATAACTATCGTTTTAAATGGAGGATTAATTATTTCAAATGGAATTTTTGATCCATTGGGTTATCATGTTTATGGTAATGGTAATAATACTTTAACTGTGGCAAATGGCGCTACTCTCCGAGTCGGAGCTTCCACCTTCGTGCAGAATTATTCTTCTAATTTTTTAAATATGAATTTAGGTGTTAGCTCAATCATTGAATATTCTGGGGATATTGATCAAAAAATTGTTTCAACAATACTGTATCCTAATTTGACTATCGGTGGGAGTAGAACAAAAAGTTTAGAGGGGGATACAACTATTGTCGGGGCTTTAGGTATTAATAATAATACGTTAGATACACAATCACAAAATCTTGAATTTACCAATACGGGTGATATAAGCCCAGGAAGCGTTGCTACTTCAACTTATGGTTTTGAGAGTAATCGTTGGGAGACTGCAGAACCTGCTATTGTTAGTGATGACACTTATGCGGCAAATTCTATTAAACATCAATTTTATAATACTGATTTATTATATTTTAATAGTTTTGGTTTTAATATTCATGAAAGTGCGACGATTAGAGGTATTAAGGTATCTATTGAAGCAAGGTCAACAAGAGGTTCTGGAAGTTTTTATGATAGGGTTGATATAATTGACGGTGATGGTAATGTTGTTACTGACCGTATTAACAGGGGAGATGAAATGCTTAGTGATCAAGATACCATAAATAATTTTGGTGGAGCTGATTCTTTATTTGAAACAGAGTGGACACCAGCTATGATAAATGGTGGATACTTTGGTTTTAGGGTTACTTTTAGTAGTGGAGAAAATGAAGGTGATACAATTCTTGTTGATAGTGCTTCTGTTGTTATTTATTATAATTTAAATTCTTTAGCAACTTATAATCTTTCGGCGGGCAGTATAAACATTGATGGAACTGGAGTTTTAAATGCTAATACTTCAAGTTTAATTTTAAATGGAACTTCCGGTTTGTTGATTGACAATAGGGGTACATTGAATGCAAGTAACTCAACCATTTATTTAAATGGCAATGGGAATACAAATATTGCCAGTGGTGTTTCCTCGATGGGGACATTGATTATAAATAATGGGGGGACAAAATCATTATTTGAAAATTTAACCGCTAATAATATAATAATTACAAGTGGAATATTAGATACAACCTCGGCAAATAATTATACAATTAATGCAGGAGTAATTAATGTAACTGGTGGCACATTTAATCCCCAAGCTTCAACTATTAATCTGACCGGAGTTGGAAATGTTTTTGTTTATGGTTCGGGAACCATCATTCCAGGAGAATCGACAATTAAATTAACTGATGCGACATCAACTACGAAAATATTTGCTGGTGGAAGTCAAACGTATAATAATATTTGGATGGCAGGTGGTGGAAATTATCAAATTAATGGCAGTAATACATTTAAAAATTTCAAGGTTGATAACCCTCCCCATGTAATTTATTTTAATGGAAGTTCGACAACAACAGTTGAATCTTTAACTGTCTCAGGAACACCAGGGAATTTAAATATTTTTAAAAATACTTCGGATGGTAAGGCTTGGACTATAAATGATGCAAGCGGTCAAAATATTTTAGACTATGTTTCGATTCAAGATAGTATTGCCACTGGTGGAGCAACTTTTCAAGCTTTAAATAGCATAAATTTAGGGAGTAATATGGGTTGGATTTTTGGCATAGAGCGTCATGCTGGAGGAAAAGCTCGAGGTGGAAATGATCTTGAAATAGGAGTAAGTCCGGGTGACGGTATTGGTGGTGGCGGTATTGGTGGTGGGGGAGGAATTGTCTTACCACTTTGTAGTGATACGATTGATAATGATGTTGATGGGTTGATTGATACCCTTGATCCAAATTGTCATCTTGATGGCAATTTGCAAAGTGAATATGTTCCGACTCACAATTCCGAAACAACTTCGCCAATTAGTAATACGGGTGGTGGGCAGGGTGGTGGCGGGGGAGATCTTGGTTATTTTATTAACAATATATATACAATTATTAATCGACCGTTTCTTCGAATCTCCCATATGTCACTTCTTGGTTTAGTTTTTTCTTCTTTATATAATTTTTAATTTTATGATTATCATAAAAAAAAGAAATGTTTATAATTTTTTGGTTTTTTTTGCGATTATTTTAATAATAGTATTTAGTTTTTTCTTTTATTATAAATTAAATAAAACTAAAGAAATTGTATTAAACGATAAAGAAGTTGAAAAAAATGTTTTAATTTCAAAAGTCTCCGAGTTGTATCTTTTCCCTGAAGGTGAGACACCAACTGTGGCCACGGTCTCTGATCCAGAGTTGTTAAAGAATCAATCTTTATTTTTAACTTCGGAAAAAGGTGACAATGTTTTAATTTTTTTAAAATCACGCAAGGCGGTTCTTTATCGTCCGAGTTTAAATAAAATAATTGAAATTGTTTCAGTCAAAAACTAGCCAAACGCCTTGCCTTTGGCAACTCCAGTAAACTCTTATTTTACAAAGCGAATTTTGCCAAAAGCAAGGGGTTTGGCAAAGAACATAAAATTTAAAATTTAGTTAGAGACCTCGCTTGGTTTTTTTGTGATATAATTATATTTGTTTATGAAATATAATAAATTCTTTTTTATATTTATTTTTTTGTTTTTATTTAATATTTTTGTATCTAACGCTTTCGCCGGGACGGTGGAAGTTTTAGTTGTGGCTGGCGGTGGCGGGGGAGCGGCCATGACGGGTGGCGGTGGCGGAGCTGGAGGATTAATTTATGAAGCCTCCCACACTGTGAGCGCCCAAGCATATACTGTTACGGTTGGAAATGGTGGAGCTGGTCAAGTGGGTAATGCTAATCCGGGTAATGGTTCAAACGGACAAAATAGTGTTTTTGATAATTTAACGGCAATCGGCGGAGGTGGAGCTGGAACAAATTCGGGTTGGGGACTTAATGGTGGTTCAGGTGGTGGTGCGGGGCACAATGGTACTCCCGGAGGATTAGGCACTGCTGGACAGGGTAACGATGGAAGCGGTGGTGCAACTTCGGCTCCAAATTATGGAGCGGGTGGAGGTGGTGGTGCTGGAGCCGTAGGAGGGACACCAACAAATTTTGCTGGAGGAAATGGTGGTGATGGACTCTCGTATTCTATTTCAGGAACGTCTCAATACTATGCAGGTGGCGGTGGAGGAGGAACATATATGGGTGGAACCGATGGAGCGGGTGGTTTGGGTGGTGGTGGTAATGCTCCGGCCGGAAATGCAACAGCCAATAGTGGTGGTGGGGGTGGAGGACAAAGTGATAATCAGCCCAATGCGGGTGATGGCGGTTCAGGTATTGTTATCATTCGATATGTGACAGCCGATTTTGGAAATTGTACCGGTGGAACAAAAACAACAAGTGGCAGTGAGACGATTCATACTTTTACAACAAGTGGAACATTTACAGTTGTAGCCTCATCACCTCAAACACTTTCTTGTTCAGTTACGACTTCTCTTGATTGCACAGGTATCGTTGTCCTTCGGATGTCGGGAACTGATAACGCTCAAGCTGAATTACCAAATCAGTCAACAGCAGTTTATGATAATAATGTCATTTGTTGCACAGGGGTTGCTAATTTGAGTAATTCTTGTGCAGTTTCAAATAAAGAAATTTTCGCCAGACTTTCGGGGGTGACGAATGCTCATGTTGAAAAAAGATCTGAGAATAATATTAATTACACTCAAAATGCGTGTCTCTCAAGTACCTATGCCGGCGATCAAATTACAATCGGATATCAAGCAAGTAATTGTACAGGGTATGATACAACATTATTCTCAATGGCAAGTACTCCGACAAATTCAATGGTCGGAGGACCATCATCTTATACGAATAAAGTTTGTGCAAAAATATTTACTCAATCAATCTCTTTTAATATTAGTCATTCATCCGTTGGTTTCGGACAATTAACTTCAAGTGGACTTCGATATGCCACAAGTGATGGTATAGGTAGTGCGACCGAAACTGAATCATATGCTATTGATATAAGTACAAACTCTGCTTCAGGATATAGTTTATATGTTAAAGGTGATACTTTAAAAAAAGGATCTTATACTATTGATGCTATTGGCGGAACAAATATAACTCCAAGTCCTGGGACAAAAGCTTTTGGACTTCGAGCAGTAGCCACAGGTGGAGTCGGAGCGGTTGTCTCACCGTATGATGGTTCTGGTTTTGCTTATGATGCGACCGGTTCAAGTGAATCAACAGTTGCAACGGCCGGAACTGGTAATGGAGTCTCGACTGTTTATTCTGTTCGATCTGTAGCGACGATTGATTCACTTCTTGATTATGGAGACTATACAACAAATTTAACTTATATCGTGGTGCCGAATTTTTAATTTCCATCTTACCAAAAGCAAGGCGTTTGTCTAAATCTGCTTTGTAAAATAAGAGTTTGATGGGATTGCCAAAAGCAAGGCGTTTGGCTATTTTTTGGGTGTATGTATTACATTTTTATGTTATTATGTAGAGACGAATAAACTATTTAATATAATTTAATATAATTATTAATAAAAAAATAAAAAAATTTTATAATATTATTTATTCCAATTTATATTTGGTATTTATATTTTTTGTTTTTTTGTTCACTTATTCTATGGCAGGCGCGGCGCTTTCTTGTTCGCTCACTACCACTTCTTTATGTACGGACATTGTTGTATTTCGTATGTCGGCATCTGATAATGCTCATGCCGAATTGCCTACAGAGTCGACAGTAGCTTATGACGATAATGTTATATGTTGTACTGGAGTGACAGCTCTCAGTAATTCTTGTGCACTTTCAAATAAAGAAATTTTCGCCAGACTTTCGGGGGTGACGAATGCTCATGTTGAAAAAAGATCTGAGAATAATATTAATTACACTCAAAATGCGTGTCTCTCAAGTACCTATGCCGGCGATCAAATTACAATCGGATATCAAGCAAGTAATTGTACAGGGTATGATACAACATTATTCTCAATGGCAAGTACTCCGACAAATTCAATGGTCGGAGGACCATCATCTTATACGAATAAAGTTTGTGCAAAAATATTTACTCAATCAATCTCTTTTAATATTAGTCATTCATCCGTTGGTTTCGGACAATTAACTTCAAGTGGACTTCGATATGCCACAAGTGACGGCATTGGTAGTGCCACTGAAACCGAATCATACGCTATTGATATAAGTACAAACTCTGCTTCAGGATATAGTTTGTATGTTAAAGGTGATACTTTAAAAAAAGGATCTTATACTATTGATGCTATCGGAGGAACAAATATTACTCCTAGTCCTGGAACAAAAGCTTTTGGACTTCGAGCCGTCGCTACAGGTGGAGTCGGAGCAGTTGTTTCTCCATATAATGGCTCTGGTTTTGCATATGATGCGACAAGTACCACAGAATCAACCATAGCTTCTGCTAGTACTGGGAATGGAGTCTCGACAGTTTATTCAGTTCGATCTGTGGCCACGATTGATTCACTACTTGATTATGGAGATTATACAACAAATTTAACTTATATCGTTGTGCCAAATTTTTAATAATAAAAATTTGATAATTTTTATTATTATAATATAATCTATTCATGAAATACCTAAAACCTCTAATCTTCTCCCTCTTCCTCCTCCCCCTCATCTCTCAAGCCTTCATCTCTTTCCCCGACAA